>JBARVS010000398.1:0-7280 GCA_049646385.1 Phormidesmis sp.
GGTTAGGCATCCCTCAGCCCGCGCTCACGCTAGACATGGGCGCAAGCACCAACGTAGAACAGTTGAGCTTTGAATATGACGCGCTGGCCTTTAAAAAAGTAGCAGGGCAAGTGCAGGATCGCACAACAGCCCAAACTCGGTCTGTAAAAGCCTCTCGCAGTCAGCAAATGCCGCCATTGGCCAAGCGAAATGCGCTAAAGGTGCAGGGCAGTCAGGACGTGCGTCAGGTGCTGCCTGGGGCTATTGCTGGGCTGACAAAAGCTCAGGCAGGTGCGATCGCCCAGGGCACCGTCAACCGATCTAGCGATCAAGTTGTAACAGGCAAAGGCGAACTAGCGGTGGTACGCTATGGCCACCTGCTTAAAGCTAGACACTTAGTCGGCGTGCGGGGCTGTGGCGATAGCTACAACGGCTTATATATGGTCAAGCAGGTTACTCATCTCATCCAACGCGGCGAGTATCGCCAGCAGTTTACCTTAGCTAGGGAAGGGCTAGATGCTTCACTACCAGTAGTTAGACCCTAACAAGGAAAGTATGAGACAATTTTTTGGTAAGTATCGTGGCAAGGTAACCAGCAGCAAAGACCCTAGTTTTTTGGGTCGAATTCAGGTGAGTGTACCTGCGGTGCTAGGCGATGGCACTAAAAGCTGGGCAATGCCTTGTGTGCCCTATGCCGGGAAAGATATCGGACTGTTTATGGTGCCGCCTGTGAACTCAAACGTGTGGGTAGAGTTTGAAGGCGGTGACCCGGACTATCCAATTTGGAGCGGCTGTTTTTGGGGAAAAGGAGAATTGCCCAAAAATGCTCGCGTGCCTGATCAAGAAACTGTACAAGTATTTGAAACCGAAGGCGTGACGCTGACGGTGAGCCGCTTCGGGGTCACTAAGGGGATCAGCCTAGAAATAGACGAGCCAGTGGTAGAAAAGCCCATGAAGCTAGTATTTGATGCCAAAGGAATTGAGATTAATCACCATCATAAAACGACGGCTAAGTTTTTAGCAGACAGCATTGAAATTAAAACCGGGGAGCAGTCTGCAGTGACCATTGCAAATGACAGCATTCAGCTCAAGGAGAAAGCCGTTGAAATTGCGCTGACGGGTAATAGCATTGAGCTAAAGAACAATCCTTCTGTAATTAAGCTAGACAGCTCAAACGTGACGCTAAGCAACAGTTCAGCTAAGGTAAAAATTGCGCCAGCGGGCATCGAGCTAGCCAACAGTCCTGGAAAGGCAAAGGTCGCACCCAGCGGCGTAGAGCTAGGCATCGGGGCGGCGAGCGTGAAGCTTTCTCCGGTGAGCGTCAATGTAAACAACGGTGCATTAGAGGTGATATAGACAATGGGATGTTTGCTGACGGCAGGGTCGCAGGTAATATGCGCACATGGGGGGCAGGCGAAGCCAACCGTGATAAATCCGAGAGTAAAGGTGATGGGGCAGCCAGTGGCGACGATGGGGCCACCCTATACGGTTGCGGGCTGTGCTAATCCGCCGCCGCCCGCCAATGTCGGCCCTTGCATTGTGGGCAACTGGGTGAAAGGAGCACTGCGAGTCAAAGCGATGGGTTTGCCTGTACTGGTGCAAGAGGGTATTGCCATTTGCATTCCGACAGGAGTGCCCCTTTCTGTTGTGTTGACTCAGCCACGGGTTAAGGGGCTATAGCGGATGAACATTAGCCAGCAACAGAAGACCAAAAACATTGCCTACCCTTTGCATATTGACGGTCGCGGTCGGATAGCCGGGGCCAGTCATGCCGAGCATATTCGCCAGCTCATTGAACAGCTGCTGTTTACGTCGCCCGGTGAGCGGGTGAATCGGCCTGAGTTCGGCAGCGGTATTCAGCAGATGATTTTTTCACCCAATAGCGATGAGCTAGCGGCGGCGACTCAGTTTCTGGTGCAGGGCTCGTTAGAACAGTGGCTCGGTGAGCTGATTCAGGTGGAGGCGGTGACGGTGAGCGCCCGAGACGGCGAGCTGGTGGTGGCGGTGCGGTACATGATTCGGCGTACCCAAGAGCGTCGGAATGACAGCTTTTCGCCTGCTGCAAACGGTAACCGTGGCGCAGGAGGGATAGAACCATGAGCCGAGCCCAGTATCACTGTCAGCAGAATCGGCGACGGGCGGCTGTAAGGTCATGGCTGCTGGCCAATGGTATGCCCCGGCTGAACGGCATTGACTATCTAGAAGTTACCGACGATCCGCGTACGCTGCATCTATATTTTATTCATCCGCTTGTGCCACCCGATAGCTTTAATCAAACTGCTGATCTCAGCATCGGCCCTGACAATATTGCTCTGACGGGGGGCTCACGGCTTCATCAAATCCGGGTCGAATCTGTCAGTGCCTTTGACCGTCAGCTAGTGCTGCGGGTTAACCGAAAAGGAGACTTTTCAACTTATACGCTGCGTCTTATTTCCTTGAGCGATGAGGCCAATCCACCGCCTGGAATTGACTCACAGCTCGCTCAGGTAGACTTTTCCTTTTGGGCTAACGGCGAGAGCGGTTACGACGCTCAGCCGCCGAACCCGCCGAGCGCGCTGCCGCCCTTGCCGCCCGTGATTGACTATTTGGCCAAGGACTATGCCAGCTTTCGCCAGCTCATGCTAGATCGGCTGACGGTGACCCTCCCGAACTGGCAAGCGCGCAACCCGGCTGATATCGGCGTATTGCTGGTAGAGCTGCTGGCCTACCGGGGCGATCAGCTCAGCTATTTTCAGGACGCGGTGGCGACAGAAGCCTATTTGAATACTGCCCGCAAGCGAGTCTCGGTGCGCCGCCATGCCAGAGTGCTGGACTATGCGATGCACGACGGCTGCAATGCTAGAGCCTGGGTTGCCTTTAAGGTGAAGACGGCGGTGACGTTGCCGGGGCCAACCGAGCAGCGCCCAGGCACATTGCTGCTGACTGAAGTACCTACCCTGCCAAAGGTATTGAAAACGGAGGTAGAACAGCTTGCGGCGCTGTCTGCGGGTGCGCAAACGTTTGAAACTATGGAAACCGTGGGTTTGCATCCGGCGCTCAATGAGCTGCATTTTTATACCTGGGGCAATCAGAGCTGTGTGCTGCCAGTGGGCGCGACTCAGGCAACCCTAGTTGATACGGGCGGTGTGCTTCAGCTGTTGCTGCGGGTGGGTCAGGTGCTGGTTTTTGAGGAATTATGCAGTCCGCAAACGGGACTGATGGCTGATGCGGATTTGCACCATCGCCACGGGGTACGCTTAACGGCGGTGATACCGACTGAAGATCCGCTCTTTTTGGAAGCGGGAGAGGAAGAGACTGAGCGCCCTTGTCAGCGGCTGGTGACGGTTCGCTGGGCGGCAGGCGATGCGCTGCCGTTTGAGCTAAGTGTGTCGGCGCAGGTGGGGGGGCGATCGCTCAACAACATCAGTGTAGCCTGGGGCAATGTGGTGCTCGCCGATCACGGTCGAACCATCATGAATGAAGGGCTCTCACCGCTGCCGGCAGATCCAACTGAGCCCTATCGACCGCGACTACGGTTTGGGCCATTGACTCAGCAAGGCTATGTATTTAACGCGATAGAGCGGCGCTGGCAGTCGTTTGATCGCACCGGAACGGCGGCATCTGCTGGGGTTTGGCAGTTGGCCAAGGCTCGGCCTAGTATTACTTTGCAAGCGGTTCTTAATGAGGGTATGGGCGGGCAGGAAAGCGGGGGGCGCTGGCAAGCTCAAAAAGATTTGCTTAAGAGCGGGCCGTTTGCGCTGGATTTTGTGCCAGAGACAGAGACCGGGGGAGAGGTAAACCTGCGCTTTGGTGACAATGTGCTGGGCCGTCGGCCAAATCAGCCCTTACAAACTCAGTATCGGATCGGTAATGGGCGTTTGGGCAATGTGGGGGCCAAGTCGATTACGCATGTGTATTTGCCAACCGAGCTGCCGACAGATGGCTCAGCAGGTAATTCGACAGCAGGTGATTCGACAGCAGGTGATTCGACAGAGGGCAGTTCGCCCGCTGAAATAGCGATCGCCCTCAGCGAGCTGTTCAATCCACTGCCAGCGACCGGAGGCGTTGATTTAGAACCGATTGAAACGGTGAAGCTTTTCGCACCCGAGGCTTTTCGCACGCCTCAGCGAGCCGTTACCACCGCAGACTACGCTCACTTTGCCCAGCAGTTTCCGGGGGTGCAAAGAGCGATCGCCACGCGGCGGTGGACGGGGAGCTGGTACACGCTGTTTATCACAGTGGATAGAGCGGGCGGTGAGTCGGTAGATGCGGCCTTTGAAGCCGAGCTGCTAGCGGCGTTAGAACCCGTGCGGCTAGCAGGTCATGACCTAAAGATTGAGAGCCCTCGGTTTGTGCCGTTGGATATTGCGCTGCGGGTGCAGGTAGCGCCAGACTACTTTGTGCAAGACGTGGAAGCCGCGCTGTGTGAAGCGTTTAGCCATCAGGTTCAGGCAGATGGTGGGCTGGGCTTTTTTCATCCTGACCACTTTACTTTTGGCCAGCCCGTGTACTTGAGCCAAATTGTGGCCGCAGCGGTGCAGATAGTCGGCGTCCGCTCAGTGATGACGACGCGCTTTCAGCGATGGGGCCAAGCGGCGCGCCATGAGCTGGACTCGGGGCAGATTTTACTAGATCGCCTAGAGATTGCGCAGCTCAATAACGATCTAAGCCTGCCTGAGCAGGGACGGCTAATGTTTGAGATGGAGGGTGGGCTATGACGAGCCAAACCGAAGCGCTGGGCGGAATGGACGGCGGCGAACTGCGGCTTATACAGGGACGAGAGCAGGCGATCGCCCCGGTCGCGCATCCTTACAATCGACCTGGGCTGGGGGCACTGTCTTATCGGGTGGGCGACTATCATCGCTTTCGGCAAAAGCTGATGAGCCATCTCTCGCAGCCAGCGTTGCCGGGTGGTTCAACGTTGGCGGCGCTGACAACAAGGGCGACAGATGACAGCGCGATCGCCCTTTTAGACGCCTGGGCAATCATGGCCGATGTGCTCACCTTTTACCAGGAGCGGATTGCCAATGAGGGCTTTTTGAACACCGCAACCGAGCGGCTTTCGGTTTTAGAGCTGGCTCGTTCGATTGGCTATGAGCTAGATCCGGGCGTCGCGGCCAGCACCTATTTGAGCTTTGAGGTAGAAGATCCAACCGCAGAGCTGAGGACGACAGAAGACCCGACGGTAGTGATTCCGCTGGGCACCCAGGTAGAGAGCGTACCGGGAGAAGGGGAGCTACCTCAGCTATTTGAAACGGTAGAAGAGATGGTGGCGCGGCCTGAGTGGAGTGCGATCGCGCCTCGATCCACCCGCCCACAAACCATCACCCGCAGCGCTACTGAGCTATGGCTTAGCGGCATTGACACGCAGCTACAGCCGGGAGATTGGCTGCTGCTGGTTGATCGAGAAACGCCGCAGATTTGGCGACTGCTCCGGCTCACAGAGGTTGTGCCTGATAGCGCCACCGCTAGAACCTTGGTGCGATGGCTAGCGGTGATAGATGCGCCTGCAGATGAGCATCATTCTCCTAGTCCACTATTTCATCAGCCGCAGGTGCTTGCATTTCGTCAAACGGCTCGACTGTTTGGGGCGATCGCGCCGCTTTGGGATGAGCTACCGAACATGACCAAGCGCCAAGCGTTAGAAGCAGCTGCAAGCGCACATGTTGTAAATAATCAAATAAACAGTGAAACAGACAGCGAGAATCTAACCCCTGAAACGTTGTTGTTTCACGGCGGCGTTTTTAGATCTGGCGACAGCGCAGAAAACTGGCTGCCGCTCAGCAGCGGTCTGCCGGACGAAGATATTTCAAGCTTATCTCTTTTGCAGGATAAAACAATTCTCGCGGGCAGCGTGGGCAGCGGTATTTTTCGCCAGCGTCCGGGGGCTGAGTGGCGGTCGATTAATCAGGGGCTCGCCCATTTGAGCGTCATGACCTTGTTTGTAGATACTGTGGGTACAAGCGAGATTGTGTATGCTGGGACTAGCGGCGGTGGGCTCTATCGCTCTAAGGACGGCGGTGATACTTGGGTAGCTATTAATACAGGTCGCATCTGGGTAGAACAAAAGCCTGAGACAACGCCTCCTAGATGGCTGTCTATCAACAAGGGCCTACCCAGCACGGTGGTAAGGGCCATCAGCGTTTTTGGCGCCAGCGAAACGCACTGTGTTTTAGCAGGCACAGATGACGGGCTTTATTTTCGTGATAATCAAAGAGAAGAGTGGACGCTCGTTTTAGGCTCAAAAAATCATCTGATTCAAGCACTGCAACAGCATGTCATGGGCACTGAAGTATCGGTAGTAGCGGCAACCGATCAGGGTATGTACCAAGTGGTTGATCCAGCGGCAGAATGGTCTTCAATCGGAGGCTCGCAACAGCAGCCACCTCAGTCGTTGCTATTAGTCGGCTCAGCTTTGCTAGTAGGAACCCCCACCGGAGTTACTTTTTACTGGACAGAGGAGCAAAGCACCGATGAGAATCAAAGCGGTGAACAGATATGGCGATCGCAGCCGTCAGCGCTAGGGCATTCGGTGCAGGCACTGGTTGCTCTGCCGAATGATCGATGGTTAGCCGCTACGCCTGAAGGTGTTTTTGTGCTGTTGAGATCGGGCGATCGCGGCTGGGTGTTTGAAGCTAATGATGAGGCTGAGCCAAAGGCACGGTTGCCGATTAATATTTTAGCCTTGGCTGCAAAAGAAGGAGAGATTTACGGGGGAAGTCGATTTATTGATTTTGCTTTAGCATCGCCTGTTCAGCCCTCACAGCTACAGTTTTCAGAGTGGCCAAACTTTAAAATTCGCAGGGCCGATCAAATCGATCTTGATACTCTCTACTCGCAGGTGGTGCCGGATAGCTGGCTGGTTATAATAGATGGCTTGGCAACAGATGAAAAGGTAATTGCCCACACGGGTGCGATCGCAAAAGTACAATCTGCTCAAACATTGGAGCGCAAAGAATTTGGTCTGGACACGCAAATCACACGATTAGCGATTAATCCAGTCCTAGCCAACAAAGCGCTGTTTAATTTACGCACTGCGCAGGTTTTAATTCAAAGCGAACAGCTATTTCTGGCTTTAGAACCGTTGAGCGTTAAAGCACAGCAGCACCGCATTTTTCAGGATCCGCTGCGCCAAAAGCAGATTCTTTTAAGCCAGTATGTAGCGCATCTGCAGCCCCAGCAGCCCGTGCTGATTCGCGGTAAACATCCACAAGCAAAAGTGACATCGGTCGGCGGAATTTTTAGATCCGCTTTTAACTCGACGCTGCTACAAGCTGTTACAGGCGATGAAAGTTTTTCCTGGCAGGTGAACAATACAGGAC
>JBARVS010000399.1:0-2091 GCA_049646385.1 Phormidesmis sp.
GGTGAGCTACAGGGCGTTATTACTATAGAAGGGGCTAGCCCGCGAATTTGGAGCCCAGTCGAGAAAGACTATGTTAAAGGGGTGGCCCAGCTAATTGGGTTAGCCATGCCGACCTCAGAAATGGATGCGGCTCTTAGTCAAATCAAGTCCGATCATTTGCTGAGCGCGGGGGTGACGCGGAGCATTTATAGCGATCGCGACTGGCAGCATGTGTTGGGCCTGTGTATAGAACAGCTCGCTGCTCGAATTGGCACCGATCAGATCATTGTGCTAAGTGCTAATCCTGATCGGGGCGGTTTTGACCTTTGCTATCGTACGGGTGTTGGCATCGGTCGCTCGGAGCATTGGCTACCGTTAGAGAGCGTGGATCAGCAGATGCTGAAGCGGGCGCATTCACCCGTGAGCGTAGAAAGCTTGGAGAATGAGCTGAAGTTTTCACCCTGGCGATCGCACTTGCAAACCGTCGGGGCAAAGTCTTTGCTAGTGAGCAATACCTCACCTGGGCACCTGCCAGAAGGGGTGATTGTTGTCATCGATAAAATAGAGCGGCGCTGGAGTCAGGCTGAGCGGCAGCTCGTGCAGTCGCTCAGCGCTCAGGTGGGGTTGATTTTGCATCAGTGGCAGCTACAGAGACAAACCGATCAGCAGGCCCATCTACATGAGAGCTTTCAGTGGGGAATGCGCAGCCTGCAGCGGCTCTCTAGTATTGAGGCGCTCGATCAAAGTGCAGCCCGCCATATTGCTCAAGTTTTGCATGTGCCGCTGGTGGCTATTGTCGCCTGGGAAAACGGCAGTGATTTTGCCCAAGTGAGTAGCGCGATCGCTCAGAGCAATAGTTTTCAAATAGACGAAGCCGGCGAAATCTCAGTAGCAGCAGATGCGGTGCTCAACTGGGCAGTTTCGACAGAAGGCTTGCTGAGGCTGAAGTTAGAAGATCTGCCTGAGGACAACCAATGGATTGCAGGGCCGACGGGCGCGCAGCTACTGACTATGGTGCTGCGGACTGCGCCTGAGCATGAGCCTAACGCCGTGATGGTAATTTGTGACGTTGCTAATCGGCAGTGGTCTGAGGAGCAAATTAGCCTGCTGGCGGTAATTGTAAGTCAGCTCGCCTGGTGCCGCCGCCATCTGAAGCTGACCCAGCTCATGCTGGCTAATCAGCAGAAACTAACTCAGCTTAACTGGTACAAGCAGCATCAAATTGAAGATCTTAATCAGGGCTTAAAAAGCTGTTTGCAGCAGTTGAGCCTGCAGCCCAGCGCTGCTGACGCCCGACAAAAGGTGATTTTGAAGCAGATGAGGGCGATCGCCCAGCGGCTGGATTCTGTGAGTGAAAAGGAACGGTGGGCGCTGGACATTGAACCTCAAAACACGCCGCTGATTGGCTTACTCAGGCGAGCTATGGCAAGGGCTCAGACGCTGGTGCAAGCGCGACAGCTATGGACAAAAGTGCACTGCGAAAGCAATTTAATGATTGCTGGGGATGTTTCTAAAATTGAGCTGGTTATCTATGAGCTGGTGGTGGCGGCTTGCGATCGCTCTCCGGTGGGCGATCGCATTGACGTTTGGTGTCGCCCGATTGACGAATACTGGCTAGAAGTTTCGATTACTGATGAAGGTATCGTTGAACCGCGCGTAATTCAAGAGCTAGCCCAAGGGGAGCCTGCTGATCTGCTCTCACCTTCTACGCTTCAGCAGCCGCACAACAGCCATCTGTGGGTATGCCAGTTGCTGATGCAGCAGCTCGGCGGCGAGTTCACACTCTTGCAAATGGAAGACGGGCGATCGCTGAGCCGAATTATGCTACCGCTGGCCGAGCGGCAGTCGGCAAAATGACCTCCGCCTTGTGCTAAGGAATATTGATAGATTAAATCCATTTGCCCTATCAATATTCTCTATGCCCTATCCCTATGGCTGGCTTACCAAGTCTCTAGATACCCTTTACCGAGCTAACTGGCATCGCAATGTGCAGGCGATTGAAAGCTCAGCCGGGTCGGTGGTTAGCCTTGGCGGGGCGCAGGTGATTAATTTTGCAAGTAATGATTATTTGGGTTTGGCAAGTCATCCCAAGCTGATAGAACGGGCGATCGC
>JBARVS010000400.1:0-36064 GCA_049646385.1 Phormidesmis sp.
GGTCTGCTGCCCCGGCAGCTCGGCACAATTAGCCTTCAGGGGCCAGTGGGGTTCGTTTTTCACAACCCCGATCATCAGCTCGTCATGCCGACAGTCGGCGCGGATGTCGCTTTTGGCCTAGTTAAAGAAAAGCTGTCGCTGCCTGATGTGCGATCGCGCGTGGCAGAAGCCCTTACAGCCGTCAATTTACAGCACCTCCAGCGGCGAGCCATTTACGCGCTCAGCGGCGGGCAAAAGCAGCGGGTGGCGATCGCTGGGGCCGTTGCCCAGCACTGTCAGGTGCTATTGCTAGACGAACCCACCGCCCTGCTCGATCCAGATAGCCAAATTGATCTGGTTAAGCAGGTGCAGGCGCTGGTGAAAAGCAGAGGGCTAACGGCGCTTTGGGTGACGCATCGCTTAGCTGAATTAGACTATTGCGATCGCGCCTTTTTACTCGAAAACGGAGCCGTCAGCGACCAGGGCGATCCGCAGCGACTCAAGCGCAAGCTCAAAGGTTAGTCGCCAGGTAGCGCTTTAGAACTGCCAGCAGATAACCCCTCCTGTAAAAATCGCTTAGTATTAAATCAGTCTTAGCAAAATTTCAGGCTTCTCATGGCCGCTAAACCTTCTCAGGCAATTCTACTGGTTGATGCCTACAACATTATTGGCGCATGGCCAAACCTAGCCCAGATCAAAGCAGAGCAAGGGCTAGACTCTGCGCGAACAGAGCTAATTACCGCCCTAGCCAACTACAGCGCCTATCAAGCTTACGAAACCTGGGCCGTATTTGACGCCTACGAGCAGCGCAGCCCCGCCTCTCAAGAAACCATTACGCCTCACCTATCCGTTCACTACACAGGCTACGGGCAAACGGCTGACAGCTATATTGAAAGAGCCTGCGCCAAGTTTCGTCACGACGCTCGCAAGTTCACCCAGCGGCTAATTGTCGCCACCTCTGACAGCGTTCATCGGCAAACGGCCATCGGCTACGGCGCAGAAGGCATGTCAGCCATGCACCTAGAAGGCGAAATCAGGAGCATCAGCCATCAGGCAAAAACCCACCAAAAGCCCCGTAAAAAGCGCTCAGGCCAGTTTTTTACGGCGCTTACGCCAGAGGTACAAGCCAGGTTAAACAAAATGAGAATGGGCCAGCAAGAATAATCCTTGAGCGATATCTCTCAAAAGACCTTGCCAAAGCGTCCCTGCCTTCTGTACTATGAAATACGCATTCCTCAGTAGCTCAGTGGTAGAGCGGTCGACTGTTAATCGATTGGTCGTAGGTTCGAATCCTACCTGGGGAGTTTAATTGAATATAAAACCGAGGGAAAGCAAAAGAGAGCCGAACAGCGGTGATCTGCTAACGCCCATTTTCCTGATGCTCAGCTTTCGCGGTGCGGCATAAAAGTAAGCAAAATTGCTTTACATAAAGTAACATTACGATAGGACTTCCTTAAGAAAAACCCTGCGTTCTGTCAATAGTGACAAGTACATATACTCACTACGGTTGACTGAAGTGGTAGTCTTATAACAATAGCAACACCCTTTTTTAATATGCCTCGTATACTTGTCATTGACGATGATCCGGCTATCGTTGAGCTAGTCTCAATTAACCTTGAAATGGCTGGTTATGATATCAGTCAGGCGGGCGATGGCATTAAAGGTCAGGCGCTAGCCGTGCAGGTGGTGCCTGATTTAATTATGCTCGACCTGATGCTGCCCAAGGTAGATGGCTTTACGGTATGTCAGCGGCTCAGACGAGATGACCGCACTGCCGATATTCCAGTGCTGATGCTCACAGCGCTAGGCGAAACGCAAAACAAGGTCGATGGCTTTAATGCAGGCGCTGATGACTACCTGACCAAGCCTTTTGAGCTAGAAGAAATGCTCGCCAGGGTGCGCGCCCTGCTTAGGCGCACCGATCGCATTCCACAGGCGGCCAAGCACAGCGAAATTTTGAGTTATGGCCCGCTGACGCTAGTACCCGAGAGATTTGAGGCCATTTGGCTAGATCGCACCGTCAAGCTCACTCATTTAGAATTTGAGCTTTTGCACTGTTTGCTCCAGCGCCATGGTCAAACGGTATCGCCCAGTGAAATTCTTAAAGAAGTGTGGGGATATGACCCCAATGACGATATTGAAACTATTCGGGTGCATATCAGGCACCTACGCACTAAGCTAGAGCCCGATCCTCGGCACCCGCAGTACATTAAAACGGTATACGGCGCGGGCTACTGCCTAGAGCTGCCTAGCGAAGCCGAACTTCAGCTAGAGCAGGCTGCTGTTAAGGTAGATGCCTAGATAGCGATCTAGACCATACGGATGTCACATGTTTGGAACTTACCAGCACAGTAACCTTAGAATAGAAATTGAGGCCAGTGCTGACAAAATCAGCCGCGCCTTAACTGAACCCGAAAAGCTCAAAGCATGGCTGAGGCCACAGCAAATTCAGCTTTCTGAGCGCGATAGGGCCACAGGAATTAGCTGGTCGGCCAGTGGGGGTACCGCAGCTCGGCTGTTGGTAGGCCAAAGATTTGAGAGCACCTTAGGCTTAGTGAAGGTGGGCCATCAGGTTGAAAAGCTTTCGGCTACTGGCGTGCGTTTTTTGCTTAGCGGCAGCGTTGATGGTTTTCACGAATGGCAGTGGGGCGACGGCTGGGTGCAGTCGCGGTTAGAGGGCGTTTCTTTGCTGCCGCTTAACCTTGGCCAAACGCTCAGCCTTGCTCGACTTAAATACTATTTGCAGCAGTGAATTTACGTATAATAAAAACATGGGTGCTGATTAATACATCAGCGGGATAAGCCCCTTATCCTAGAGCAAACCATGTTGAACAGACTTTTGGCAGCGATAAGCCTATCGCTGCTTTCCTTTACAATCGCACCTACCTTTTCGCTAGTCCTGGCCCAAAGCACCGAGTCGGGTCTGCCTAATTTACCTACGCCTAGCGTTTTGCCACAGGTTCAAGAAACAACGGGTAGGTGGTCGATTCCCAGCTCAGCGCCGCCTAACGTAATTGATTTACCTGGCGTGAGTCAGGCAGATATTGAACGACTGAGCGATCGCCCAAAGCCAAGAGCCTCTTCGCAGCCATCACCCGCCGCAGAACCGCCCTCTTTTCAATATCGCTATATTCACAAGCGTCCTGTCTATCAAGGCGTTAGAGTGCAAACGCCTACAGCCGTGACGACCTGTAGCTATAGCTTTAGCCCGTCTAATTCAAACGCTCAAACCTTTTCACTGCTGCCTATAGGAGGGAATCGCGACAATAATCTTGTGGTCACAGAGCGAACCGTTACAGAGCGAACTTTTGTGCTTAATAACGGCACTCGCGCTCAGTACGCTCAGCTATTAAGTTCTTTGGGCAATAGCAACCTTAGAAGAGGCGCTAATCGCCTTGCTCGGCCACAAGCATGTGAGGCAGGACTGTAGCTTTTTTGTTTCATGCCGAGCGACTATCCACGCTTAGGCAGCAGCAAAACTCAACGCAACGCCATTGAGACAGTGGCGATCGCCAGTAGGCGGCGGGCCATCGTTAAACACATGGCCCAAATGCCCACCACAGCGGCGGCAGTGCACTTCAGTTCGGCTCATAAGCAGCGACTTATCAACCGCAGTGCCAACGGCGTTATCCAGCGGGGCATAAAAGCTCGGCCAGCCTGTGCCACTGTCAAACTTTGTTTTGGAGCTGTACAGCGGCAGGCTACAGCCCGCACAGCTATAGGTACCTGAAACATACAATTTATTGAGGGGGCTGCTAAAGGGCCGCTCAGTGTGATGCTGTCTTAGCACATCAAACTGGGCGGGCGTGAGTTCTTTGCGCCATTCTGCTGCTGTTTTATTGATCTCAAACTCACCTTTTACAGGCCCGCTGGCAGCCCCTTGATCTTTTGCGTGCGAACTTTGAGGAGTTCTCAACAATAGGTAGCGAGACAGCGCTGCTGTACCGACTAAAGCCGCGCCCGCTTGCAAAAAATAGCGTTTTTTCATCTTCGTCTTTTTCTCTTTAAGTCGCTATTGGATTAGTCGGGGCTTGAAGGGGGCTCGGCTGCGGGCTCTGTAATGGGCTCTGTAGTGGGCTCTACGGCGGGTGGTGAGTCAGCATCCGGCGCGACGCCTTCTAGAACCACCAGTGATTCCAGCATTTTTTTCACTAGCGGCGCAGCCACCGTGCCACCATAGGCGTTTTCGCCTTGAGGCTCGTCTACAACGGCTAACACCACGTAGCGAGGCTTGCTGACGGGCGCAATGCTGACAAAGCTGGTAATGCGCTGGTCGCCGTAGGTGCCGTATTCGGTTGCTTTTTGGGCGGTGCCCGTTTTGCCTGCGATCTGATAGCCGTCGATCTTTGCTGCTGACCCGGTGCCGTCATCAACGACTTCTTTCATCATGTCGAGCACCTGACGGGTGGTTTTAGCTGAAAAGATTTGTTTGGGCGCGGTGTGCTTGGGCGTCCAAGTCAGCTTGCCATCAGCGTTAACCAAACCGCGCACGACGTGAGGGGTAACCATTTTACCGCCATTGGCTAAGGTGCCGTGCAACTGTAGCATCTGAATCGGCGTTAGCGAAAAGCCTTGGCCAAAAGCGGTGGTCGCCGCTTCGATCTCACCGCCCATAAACTGATCGCGATCTTTTATTTGGCCGCTGACTTCTCCAGGCAGATCGACGTCGGTAAGCTGGCCTAACCCTATTTTTTGGAGCCAGCCGTAATAGTCAGCGCGAGGAAGATGCTGCATCACGCGCACCATGCCCACGTTGCTAGAGTAGCGCAGCACGTCGGTAATCGAAAGGATTCCACGAGGGCCGTTGGTGCTGTAGTCTACGTTGCGAATCGGCCATTCGCCAATTTGAATTTGGCCTTCGTCATTGATTGAGTCATTGGCTTGGATGCTGCCATTTTCTAGGGCGATCGCCACATTAATCGGCTTAAAGGTCGATCCCGGCTCGTACAGATCGCTCACCGCCCAGTTTTTAAATTCCTCAATATCCGCATCGTAATATTGGTTGGGATCGTAAGTAGGGGCGATCGCCATCGTCAAAATCTCCCCCGTGTGGCTATCCATAATCAGCAGCGCCCCTCGCTTAGCGCCATACTCAGCCACGGTCGCCGCTAGGTTTTCTTGAGCAAGGCGCTGCAAACGGCTGTCAATGGTGAGCTGCATCTGCAGGTCGTCGCGAGTCACCTGCTGCAGCGGCGTCGGCTCACCCGCTTTAGGATCGTCATATCTAAGCCGATCTTGCAGGCCCAGTTCGACGCCAGCCATAGGCACACCGTCTAAATCGATGTAGCCAGTCACCTGAGAAAATAGCTCACCTTGGGGATAGGCCCTTTGAGGCGAAGGCAATAAATCTAATCCGTCTAACCGCAGCCCTTGCAAACGCTTGGCGGTTTCTTCCGAAATATCGGTGTTGAGCTTGATCCCGCTCTCTTGAGTAGCAAATAGCCGAGTTAGCTTTTTAGGACTTTGCTCTAGCACCGTACTGAGTGCTTCAGCCACCGCCTCATCTGGCTTCTTAAAGAGCATGGGATGGACATACAGCGTATAGACAACCTTGTCCATCGCCACTACGTTGCCCTGGCGGTCTACCATTTGCCGTCGCGAAGCCCGAGGCGTTAACCGAACAACCTGCTGCGCTTGAGCGATCGCCTTTAGATCGTCGTTAATAAATAGCTGAAGATAGGCTAGCCTTAGCCCTAATCCCAGCATCCCAGCTAATAAAGCTATCCACACGCTAATTAAGCGCAGACGAGGCGAGCTAAGCCGAAAATCTTGAATTTGTTCTGGCGTAGATCGAGGGAGAGGAGGAGGAGATTTACGGCGTCGAGCGCGGGTAGAAGCAGCCATAGAAGCAGGTGAGAGTTGAATAGCGCTAATGCCAGTCCTGATCGCAGTCCTGATGGCAGTCCTAGGATCGGTTTTAGTAGCCCAGCGGCCCTGGCATTTCAGTCATCGGCTCAGCCGTAGGTTCACTGCCTTTTCGCGGCGAAGCAGGCGCTAAAAACAGCATGTCACCCGCTTCATAGGGCTCTAGCCCTGAGTCTGGCTGAGTGGCCTGTTCAGCCAAGCTTTCTTTAATAGATTCGTTAGCCGCTGTTAGCTGCTGGGATTCGCCTTGGAGCGTATCTAGCTGAATCAAAGCGCGCTGAGTGGATCTATCGACATACACCGTAGAGCCGTATACCACTAAAGCACCTGCAACTAAGAGGCTAGTGACAATAGCCGAGCCTTGCTGTAAGCGGTTAAGCAACTGAAGACCTAGCGGCAGCTTGGGTTGCCTGGGCAGCGATAAAGATGGGCGATCGCTATTTATTCGCACCCGTACGGCTGGCTCAACCGAGCGCAGCGGCGACTGTAAAGGCACCACATTGCTAGCCGCAGGACGAGAAGGCTCGGTTGATGAAGCGTGGATAGACCGAGGCGGTAGAGTGCGAGTCCGCGCAGACTGGTCAGTAGGATCGAACTCGGTGGCAAAGACCATGCAATTGTATCGGGGATTAAGAATGAAGCGGCTAAATTACGCGCATCCTACCCTGAGAAGGGGAGAAGAACAAGCCCAATTTTAAAATTACCCAAAAACTTCCTTAGAAACTTTCTCAGTTCTAAGAGAGAGTGCGAAGGAGGCGCCCCAAAGAAACACTTGGGTTAACAAGTATTTCTTCAGGTCTCTCTTTAGTTTTTTAAGCAGGTTAGTTTTTTAAGCAGGTAAGACTAATTGGATTTAGAACTATGCAGCGGGCCTGGGCTTACCCTCAGGCAAACCCACCATATCAGCGTTGCTTTTGCCGGGTGGAATCATGGGATAGCAGTTTTCATCACGGCGTACGCGCACGTTCATCAGCACGGGGCCATCAAAGGCTAGCATGTCGGCGATCGCCCCCGACAAATCACCGGGATCATCTACCAGCACACCCTTCACGCCAAATGCCTGAGCGAGCATTACAAAATCTGGCATTCCTACCGACATATTAGAAGACGAATAGCGCTCGCCAAAAAAGGTTTGCTGCCACTGGCGCACCATGCCCTGCCAGCCGTTGTTTAAAATCACCGTTTTGACGTTAATGCCATACTGCGAGAGAGTAGCTAGCTCTTGCAGGCACATTTGAAAGCTAGCATCGCCGCTGATGCAAATCACCTGCTCGTCAGGCAAAGCGACTTTGACGCCCATAGCGGCTGGCATCCCAAAGCCCATCGTACCCAGGCCCGCGCTTGAAATCCACTGGCGTGGCCCGTTTTTAAGAAACTGTGCGGCCCACATTTGATGCTGGCCCACGTCGGTGGTGTAGTAGGCGCGAGGAGCCTGCTTGGTTAGCTCGACGATGACTGACTGAGGCGAAATTTCGTCGGTGTAGGTTGGCACCGTAAGCGGATAGTCCTGCTTCCAAACGGTGATGCGATCGCGCCACGTCTGACTTTTACGCTTATCGGGCGCAGTGTGCTCTTTGATTCGACCTAACAGCCTTTGCAGCACGGCTTTCACGTCGCCCGCCAGCGGCACTTCAGGCAGGCGCACCTTACCGACTTCTGCCGGATCGATGTCAATGTGAATCACTTTGGCTTTGGAGGCAAACTTATCGAGCTTGCCAGTTACCCGGTCGTCAAAGCGAGCCCCAATCGCCACGAGTAAATCACACTCGCTGACGGCAAAGTTGGCGTAGGCCGTGCCGTGCATCCCTAACATGCCAACGGCTAGCGGATGGTGCTCATCAAAAGCGCCCTTGCCCATCAGCGTCGTAGTCACAGGCGCGTCGAAAGCTTCAGCGAGTTCTTTTAGCTCAGCATGGGCACCGGCTGTTATAGCCCCACCGCCCGCATACAGTAATGGTCGATCAGATTCCATTAGCAGGGCGATCGCTTCATCTATTTGCTGCTCGTTAATCGCCAGTTCAGGCGTATAGCCCAAAATTCTCACGTCCCCCGGCTCGACGGGCAAATAGTCAATTTCCTCAAGCCCCACATCTTTGGGCACGTCAATGAGCACTGGCCCTGGCCGCCCCGTGCTGGCAATGTGAAATGCCTCAGCAACAATTTGAGCCATCTGATTGGGATCGCGCACCACATAAGAGTGCTTTACAATCGGCAGCGTAATTCCGTGAATATCGGTCTCTTGAAAAGCGTCGGTGCCAATTGCATCACGGGCCACCTGCCCGGTGACAATCACCATCGGAATCGAGTCCATCTGGGCGGTGGCAATCCCCGTTACGAGGTTAGTAGCCCCTGGCCCTGAGGTCGCAAAGCAAACGCCTACTTCGCCTGTAGCCCTAGCGTAGCCGTCCGCCGCGTGAGAAGCCGCCTGCTCGTGGCGAACTAATATGTGGCTAATGAGCCCCTTTTCTTCAGCCTTATACAGCTCGTCATAGATGGGCAAAATCGCGCCGCCGGGATAGCCAAAGATGTGCTTTACACCATGACGCACCAAGCTGTCGATAAGCGCATAAGCTCCGCTAACCTGCCCAATGGCCGTCGAAGATTTTGTCGCGATAGTAGAAACCATAGGAAATACGCAGAGAGAGGCAAGGACAAATAACCATTCGCAGCAGGCGTAGCGATCGCGGATACCCTGCCGCTTTTATTTCAGTGTAAATTGTAGTCAAACTAACAACAATATCTATCCTTACAAAGCTTATTCCATTCTAATTTGAGCTGCTGCTGTAAAAAATCTGCGGCTGTCATCAATTCCTCATTTGAGTCGCTTACCCATCGCCCGTTTACCTGCTGCGCATCGCCCCACATTTGCAGATGATCTACAGGCGGATCGGCATAGAAATTGACCGATCCTGCGCCCAAGGCAAGAGAACTCCAGTGAGTAAAATAATCGTGGCTCAAACGACAGACCGGGAGCCCCATGATCGGCACGCCCCAGCCGTCTATGGCAAAAAAGCGGGCGACTTGATTGTCCTGCTGCTGCCACAGGGTGAGGGCTCCAGCTAGGCCCACTACGCCTGCGCTAAAGCCAATGGCAATCAAACCCGTCGCTGTGTTATCTGCTGCTGACTCATCTGCTGAACGCTCTTTATTCGCCACATTCGCAGCAGTAGGCGCTGCAAACGTGCGGGTTAGCCAGCGCCAAACGGCAATAGGATCGGCGGGAAAAGCTTCGACAATATGGGGCTGAACGAAGGAAGGGAGCGATCGCACAAACCGATCCGTCAGCCCTTGATCATGAAACCCTGGCCCAATAATCACGGGTAATACAGATTCGTGGATCACACTCATTATCTAATCGATACCTAATCAAGCGACCTATCGAGGGGTTATCCCAGCCTAACGTTCGGTTCTACTCATAGCCGAGCCCAAGGACTTACCAGTAGTCTTAAGGGAGCGTTGTTGACATCCCTTTTTGTAACACTTATGGGCCGCCTGGATCAGCTTTTACCCACTATTAGCGCGTTGGTTGCCTTAGGAGAATTTTCCACAGGCCGTCAGCTTGTGGATATCGCTACTGTGCAAACAGTGAGCGACACACTGTCGGCGGCTGAAAAGCAACAGCGAGCCGAGCGTGAATGGCAAGGGGCGATCGCGGCGCTTAGTCAGCTTTTGAGCCAGCAGATAGCAGGGCAAATGAGCCCCCGAGAACGCGCTAAGGCTAAAAAGAGCGATCGCAGCAAATCTCCTAAAGCGCTCGTTATTTCCGGGCCAGTACCCTTGTTTAACGATCTGGCAGTTAGCGCTCAAAACACTAGCCAAATCTCTAGCCAAATCTCTAACTGGACGCTCGTTCCCCAGTCGTCAGAGCAGTTTGCTTCTGCCTTTAGCGCCCTATCGCCCGGTTTATCCTCTGAGTTCTCATCGCCCGATCTTTCTGCTGTAAAACGCCTCTTCCAAAAAACGTTTAACAAACAGTCGTTCCACACCCGTCTTATTCCTTTACTTAAAGAAGATCCGCTTGCGCAAGAGCAGTTTGTACTGGTGCTCACGGCTGAGTTTTCGATGGTGCTGGTACTGGGCAAAGATGCAGACAATGAGCTGCGCTTTCAGTTTTCCTTCATGCCTGAAGTTGTTAACTCGGTTTGGCGGATGCTGCGATCGCGCATTCGAGCGGTGCGGCCTCAGCAGCTAGAGTTTATCGATCCGCTGATCGAAAAGTTTGTGCCAAAAGATCCTCACTATCGTATTGTTAGCCAGTTTAACCGCTGGATGCTTGCTTGCTTGCCTCAGCCAGCAGCGCCTAGCGCCAGCAACAATGTTCAAAACACCGTTGAAACAGAAGGCGGCAACCATAGCGCCCATCAGATCGATTCGCGCAAAGCCGATGCCGCAACCTCTGCAGCAGGTCAATTTTCTGACAGCGCCCTGCTGAAAGCGATGGCGCATGAGATTCGGACGCCGCTAACCACGATTCGGACTTATACGCGATCGCTGCTCAAGCGCGAAAACCTAGATCCGCTGGTAATCAAGCGGCTGAAAAGCATTGATCGCGAATGCACCCAGCAAATTGATCGCTTTAGCCTAATTTTTAGAGCGGTGGAGCTAGAGGCCGCGAGCCAAACGGCTAAGTCTCCTTTAAGTGCGATCGCCCTTCATCAGGTATTTCAAGAAGCCATTCCCCAATGGCAACAAGCCGCCCAGCGCCGTAATCTTTCATTAGAAGTGGGCCTTCCGCCCGAGCTGCCCATGGTTGCAAGCGACCCTACCATGCTTCAGCATGTGCTCACGGGCCTAGTCGAGCTGTTTACCCACAGCGTTTCTCCTGGCAGTCATATTCAGCTTCACGTTCTTCACGCAGGCGAACAGCTCAAGCTTCAGTTTCAGTCCCAAGCCGACCCAAGCCAGCCCAACGCTGCGCCCGCCTGTTCACCGCCGCCGCTTCAGTC
Organism: Phormidesmis sp.; assembly: GCA_049646385.1. Lineage (GTDB taxonomy): Bacteria > Cyanobacteriota > Cyanobacteriia > Phormidesmidales > Phormidesmidaceae > Phormidesmis. Next base: position 10,791 of record JBARVS010000400.1, read on the forward strand.
TTTAGGCCATCTGCTGATGTTTCAACCCGAAACGGGCGGCTTAAGTCTCAACTTAGAAGCGACTAAAAATCTCTTTCACGCCCTCGGCGCAAAGCTCACCGTTCGCGAACGCTCTAACTACGGCACAACTTGGACAGTCTTCTTGCCCTTAGAAGCCAGCGGCCTCAAGTCTTATCCAATTGTTTAGCAGCCTGTTTAGCAGCATCAGCTAACGGCTCCAATCGAACGTTTCGGTATAGCTGTTCAATTGGGAACTCAACGCCTACACTTTCGATCAAAACCGTATCTCCTTCTGTATAGGGAGAATATAGCCACATCCGTCCTTCCCCGCGCCGATAGCACTCTACCTGCATTCGCTGAGCCGTAATTAGCACATACTCTTCAAGCGTCGGAATTTGAATATACTCTTGAAACTTGTCTTCTCGATCTGTTGATGTGGTGCTAGGAGAAAGCACTTCTACAATCAGTTTAGGCAGACGATAAAGTGCCGCTTCGCCTTTGTCTTGTTCATCGCAGCTCACAATTAAATCTGGATAGCGATACGAAAGCCCTTCTCCTAGTTCGACTTTAACGTCCGATACGTTTATTTCACAGCCCTTCGCATCTACTTGATCAACAAGCGCGCTATATAGGTTGAGCGCCAATCTGTTGTGGCCCTTAGTACCTCCTGTCATTGCAAAGGTTTGACCATCGCAATATTCATAGCGAATTTCCTGGTGAGGCTCCCACTCTAAATATTCTGCGGCAGTCATTTTTCGGGGCTGAAGGTTAGCAATCATGGTATTAAGTCGCGCTTAGCTATTTTATTTAGAGTGTTTTTTAAGCACTTCCTTGAGATATTTACCAGTATAGGAGGCTTCTACTTCAGCGACTGCTTCGGGGGTGCCTTGGGCGATGATTTGGCCGCCGCGATCGCCCCCTTCTGGCCCCAAATCAATCACCCAGTCACAGCAGCGAATCATATCCAAATTATGCTCAATCATAATCACCGAATTACCCTTGTCTACCAAGCGCTGCACTACATCTAACAGCTTGTGCACATCGTAAAAAGAGAGTCCTGTAGTGGGCTCATCGATCAAGTACAGCGTTTTGCCCGTAGAGCGCCTTGCTAGCTCACTAGCGAGCTTCATCCGCTGCGCCTCACCGCCCGAAAGAGTGGGCGCCGTCTGGCCCAAGCGCACATAGCCCAGGCCGACATCTACCATCGTTTGCAAACGGCTCGCCGCTTTAGGAATATTCTCAAAGAACTTTAAGCCTTCTTCCGCTGTGGTGTGCAGCACATCAGAAATGTTCTTTCCCTTATATTTCACCTGCAAAGTCTCGCGGTTGTAGCGGGCACCTTTGCACACCTCACACTCTACATACACGTCCGGCAAAAAGTTCATTTCAATTACGTTCACACCCTGACCGCCGCAAGCCTCACAGCGTCCGCCTTTGACGTTAAAAGAAAACTGGCCGCGCTTATAGCCTCGTGCCTTTGCCTCGATGGTTTCGGTGTATAAATCACGCACGACGTCAAAAATGCCAGTGTAGGTGGCCGGATTAGAGCGCGGCGTACGACCAATCGGGGATTGATCAATTACAATCGCTTTGTCTAGCGCCTTGAGTCCTTTGATAGGCTCCATCGCAGTGGGCTCAGGGATTTTGCTGCCAAAAAAGTGACGAATAGCAGGATACAACAAATCGTTAATCAGGGTAGATTTACCCGAGCCAGAAACGCCAGCGATGCAGACAAATTTGCCCAGCGGAATATCTACGTCAATATTTTGTAGATTGTTGCGATGCGCATCGCGAATTTGAATACTGCGACCGTTGCCAGGACGACGTTCGGCTGGCGTGTCAATTCTTTGACGGCCTGATAGATAAGCGCCCGTGAGCGATTCTTCAGAGTTGAGAATATCTTCTAGCTGGCCTTGGGCAACAATTTGCCCGCCGTGAATGCCCGCGCCAGGGCCAATATCTACAATGTAGTCGGCGGCTCGCATGGTGTCTTCATCGTGCTCTACCACAACGAGCGTATTGCCTAGCGATTTCAACCGATCAAGCGTTTTTAGCAGGCGGTCGTTGTCCCGCTGATGGAGGCCAATGCTAGGCTCGTCGAGCACGTATAAAACGCCGCTGAGCCCTGCGCCGATTTGGGTGGCAAGGCGGATACGCTGGGCCTCACCGCCCGAGAGCGTACGGGCCGTGCGATCTAGCGTGAGATAGTCAAGTCCGACGTCAAGCAAAAAGGTAAGGCGAGACTTAATTTCTTTGAGCACGAGTTCGCCGATGGCCATTTGTCGGTCGGTGAGCTTAGGCGCTTTACCTTCTTCGCCAACGAGTTCATAAACTCTGTCACGGCATTCCCAAATAGAAACGCTGGTAAAATCTTTAATGTTGTAAGGCCCAATTCGCACCGCTAAAGATTCTGGCTTGAGCTTTGCGCCGTTGCAGGTGGCACAGGGCTGATCGACTAAATACTTCTCTAGCTTTTGCTTATAGGTATCGGAAGAAGATTCTTTATACTGGCGCTCTAGCATAGGTAAAACGCCTTCGTAGCGGCGATGATAGCCTTTTTGAGTACCGTAGCGAGAATCCGTTTCGATGTATATTTTTTCTTTTGAGCCGTGGAGAATGGTGCGCATTTGGTCTTTGCTGAGGCTTTTCCATGGCGATTGCAGCTCGAAGCCAAACGCCTGACCTACGCTGTATAAAAGAGAGAAGTAATAGGTGTTGTCTTTCTCTGACCAGGGTGCTATTGCTGCATACACAGGCGCGTTAGGGTCGGGCACCACTAGCTCTGCCGAAAATCGACTTAAGCTGCCCAAGCCATGACAGTCTGGGCAGGCTCCATAAGGCGAGTTAAAAGAAAATAAACGAGGCGACAGCTCGTCCATCACCGCGCCATGCTCCGGGCAGGCAAAATTCTCAGAGAAAATAATCTCATCCGGCAGCGCGTTTGAAGCCTGATTCTGGCCTTTTTCAGATGTCTCTTGTTTGGCTGGCAGTATATCAATAATTGCAATCCCATCGGATCGCTTCAGCGCCGTAGAAAGAGAGTCTACTAAGCGCTCTTGCAAATCATCTTTTTTAACCAGGCGATCAACAACAACTTCTATATTGTGAGTTTTGTTCTTATCTAGCTCAATATTGTCGCCTAGCTCGCGCGCTTCGCCGTTAATGCGCACTCTCACAAAGCCCTCAGCCGCCAGCGCAGACAGCAGCTTTTGATGCGTTCCTTTTTTGCCGCGCACCACCGGGGCCAAAATTTGAAAGCGCGTTTTATCAGGCAGATCCATCACCTGATCAACCATTTGGTCGATGCTTTGGGGTGCAATTGATCTGTCACACACGGGGCAGTGTGGCTGTCCGGCGCGACCGTAGAGCAGGCGAAAATAGTCGTAGATTTCAGTGACTGTTCCGACGGTGGAGCGGGGGTTGTGTGAGGTTGATTTTTGATCGATTGAGATGGCGGGGCTCAGTCCTTCAATGGCATCAACGTCGGGTTTATCTACCTGGCCTAAAAACTGACGAGCGTAGGCGCTGAGCGATTCTACATAGCGCCGCTGTCCTTCAGCAAAAATTGTGTCGAAGGCCAGTGACGACTTGCCTGAGCCTGAAACGCCTGTGAAGACGATCATTTTATCGCGGGGCAAATCGAGGCTGATGTTTTTAAGGTTGTGCTGCCTTGCGCCGCTGATGCGAATTAGATTTTTGGTGTCTGATAAATCGATTGAACTGGCGGGGGTGTCAACATGAGCGGCGGGTCTGGCCTTGGCTGACTTTCGGGTTGATTTCTGGGTTGAGGGCTGGGTCTTTTTGGGGGCGATCGCCTCTGAAGCTGCCTTACTTTGACTAGATTTTGGGCTTTTAGCCGAGTCGGATTTTTTGTTGGATGAAGGCATGGGGCAAATTTATGAGCCAGAGAATTTATGAGCCAGAAAGAGATAAGAGGGATAAGACAGAAAAGGCGATCGCGCGAACGCTAAAAAACATTTCTTCATGATAGACCACCGCGCAGGTCTCTGCGGTTCAATGTGATCAGCTAGAATGAGTTGAAAAAATGGGTGCTAAAGACCGGATAAAAGAGCTGATACAGGCGCAGCGATCGCACTTCGCTACCGGGAAAACGCGATCGCTTACCTTCCGTCAACAGCAGCTGCAGGCGCTTAAAGCCGCCGTCGCCGCCGCCGCCGCCGACATCTCAGCCGCGCTAAATGCCGACTTGGGTAAATGCGCCATGGAAGCCTTTATTAGCGAAATTGCCTTAGTTACAGGTGATATTGACTATGCGCTCAAGCACCTATCTCGCTGGACAAAACCGCATCGAGTCGGGGTGCCGCTCACCTTTTGGCCTGCTAGCGGTAAGCTTGTGCCCGAGCCGTTGGGGGGGGTGCTTATTATCAGCCCGTGGAACTATCCTTTTCAGCTAGCGATGGGGCCGTTGGTAAGTGCGATCGCCGCTGGAAACTGTGCCATCATCAAGCCCTCAGAGGTGACACCGCACACCTCAGCGCTGCTGGCGCGGCTAATGGGCGATACTTTTTCGGCAGACTATGTCAGCGTGATTGAAGGCGGCGTCGAAACCAGTCAGGCGTTGCTAGCAGAGTCATTCGACCATATATTTTTTACCGGCAGCCCGAGCGTTGGCAAAATAGTCATGCGAGCCGCCGCCGAACACCTGACGCCCGTTACGCTAGAGCTAGGCGGCAAAAGCCCGTGCGTTGTCACCGCTAGCGCCAACATTGAAGTGGCAGCGCGGCGAATTGTGTGGGGCAAGTGCTTTAACGCGGGGCAAACCTGCGTGGCTCCAGATTATTTGCTGGTAGAAAGAACAATTAAGGATGAGCTGCTAGCGGCGATCGCCCAAACCACAGCCCAGTTTTTTGGCAGCGACATGGCCAGCAGCCCCGACTATGGCCGAATTGTGAGCGATCGCCATTTTCAGCGTCTGCAAACGCTAATGAACAGCGCAACGGCATCCGGCAAGCTCATCACTGGCGGGCAAAGCGATGCGACCACTCGCTATATGAGCCTGACAGTTGTAGATAAAATTTCGGCTGAGGCGGACGTGATGCAAGAAGAGATTTTTGGGCCGATTTTGCCTGTGTTGACCTATGAGAATCTGGGGGAGGCGATCGCCTTCATCAATCAGCGCCCCAAACCCCTTGCCCTCTACTTATTTTCAACCGACGCCGCCCAGCAGCAGGCCGTACAAACTCAAACTTCCTCCGGTGGCCTATGCTTCAACGAAACCGTTAGTCAATATGCCGTGCCAGAACTGCCCTTTGGCGGCGTGGGGCAAAGCGGCATTGGCTCTGCCCATGGCAAAGCTGGATTCGATACGTTTTCTCACTATAAAAGCATCTTAAACAAGTCTAATCAACTAGATTTACCGCTCCGCTATCCGCCTTATAAGGGCAAATTATCCTGGCTAAAAAGGTTGCTATAGCCGCTAAATCTATCGCTTATACTTTAGTAAACAAGACTGTTAAAAGCAAATTATGAAAAAGCATTTTCTCTCACGTTTTTTTCCACTAAGTCTGTCATTACAATTCATATTGTTCGTAAGCTTGGTAGGCTGCAACAAAGTTTCTTCTAATCCTGAGCCAGCCACTACCAACAGCAGCGAGCCGCCCAATTCAACAGAGCTGCCTGCAACCTCTAATCCATCGACTGAAGTGCCTATCGTGAATTCAGAGGAAAAGGTATTTCCCATTGAGATTGGTACGTACAGCCTGGATGAGCTGTTTTCAGCAGGCGGCGGTGGCTGTGGCATGACCCTATGGGAAGCAGATACAAATTTTCGAGAAGATGGCGGCTTGTTTTTCAGTGGAGGGACGGATCAAGGCGTTGGTAAAACTTTAATAGTGTTAGATGGTGAGTTTGTAACCCTGACTCGAACAGCGGCCAGCGGCGAAGAGTTTTATGGCCAGCAAACGAGCCAGACTTTTGCAACAGAAGATGGCGCGGTGAGTATAGACGTAGACGTTGCGCTGGGCAAACCCGGTGAAATTGAATCTGTCAATATCCCACAGGGCACCCTCAAAATTGAAGCCCAAGGACAGACGAAAGAAATACCCGTGGTCGGCGATGCTGGCTGTTAGCGGTGGGTGATTGCGTATTTGACCCTATGCAGCTTGTAGCTATCAGCGCACGTCCTTAGCGCTGGGCTTAAAAGTTTATGACCAAATTTTCAATGACCCGCGTATCGTTTCAATATCGCTTGCTGTGTTCTGTTGTAATTGGCAGCCTGGTTTTTCTGGGGCTGGGCAGCAAAGCCTATAGCGGATGGGGCCAAGCCTGGGTAAATGACTTTGGCGGCGATGTGCTCTATGAAATGCTTTGGATTTGGCTGGTGGGCAGCTTTCAGGTGCGCTGGCAGGTTAAAAGGATTGCGATCGCCACTTTCCTAATCACATCTATGATTGAGTTTTCTCAGCTCATTGCTTTTCCACCCGTCTGGCAAGCTCAGCTATGGTGGCGCTTGCTGCTAGGCACCTCTTTTTCCTGGCCCGACTTTGTCTATTACGCAGTGGGCTGCATAATAGGCGCGATTAGCCTAAGCTGGGTTCAAAGTCGGTTTGGCTTTGCTCAGAAGTAGAATGCCTTTGTTGGCTCATCTTATCGTTGAAGGCGATCGCTATGCCCACAGCTCAAACATCACAGGAAACATTGCAGATAACGCTCACAACAGCGCTAAAAGAATGGTCAGTAGCCATCGACGCGCTAGCAAACGGCGAAACTATTTTACTTTTACGCAAAGGCGGCATCAAAGAGCATCAAGGGAAATTTGTAGCCGAGGCTAATCAGGTCGTTCTATTTCCAACCTTTGAGCATCAAAAGCCCGAGCTGCTCAAGCCCCAATATCAAAGTGCTGTAAAACCCGTTATAAAAGGCTGGCACCCAGAAACTATCACGCTCAAAGCCTGGGCAAACATTACCCACATTTTTTTGACCGATGACGCCGATAAAGTTGCTCGGCTGTCGGCTTTTCACATTTGGCAATCCAATCTTGCCCAAGAGCGCCTGAAATGGAAGCCCAAGCAGCCGCTATACGTTTTAGCACTGCGAACCTATCGCCTGCCTGAGCCAATTGTTCTAAACTGGCGCGAATCTTACGGCGGCTGTCGGTCTTGGCTACCGTTAGCAGATAAAATTGCTGTAAATGCAGAAGGAACAGCCGCGATTAACGAGGCAGAATACTGGTCTCAAGTAGAAGAGATTTCGCAGGTTCTAAACTCATAAGCTTCAAACTAAGCTTCAAACAGAGTATTCTGTTTGATCTGTTTACTTACTGTTTGGAAAACGCTGCTGCCGATTGAGTATTAGATGGAGCCTTACCGTTCTTAGTGCGATCGCCCCCCACCGCCAAACCCTGCCTTAGCCTATTGCCTGAAGCCTCTGCTACAAACTGAGGCATCACAATTGTTACTTTTGAGCCCTGGCCTGCGCCTTCACTTATGATCGTCATATCGCCCTGCATCAAGCGCATAAAGTTGCGTGAAATGGCCAGCCCTAGCCCGGTGCCTTCATAGGGCCGAGTATGAGAGCCATCAACCATCACAAAAGGCTTAAAGAGCTTGGGCAAATGCTGAGGCTCAATGCCAATACCAGAGTCTTTAATCGTAATTTTTACCCAGGGGCCAGGTGGCATAACTGAAGAATTATTCGCGCCCTCACCCAGGGTCACGCTAATCTCTACAACGCCCTCATCGGTAAACTTCATTGCGTTAGAGAGCGCATTAAGCAACACCTGCTTAAACCTGGAGCGATCCACCGAAACCATAATCGGATCGGCTAGCGTTGGACGAATAAGCTGCAAACCCTTTTGCTGAAACTGAAGCACCTGCATATCTAACACATCTTGCAAAATGTGTCGCAAGTCAAGCGTAACTAGCTTCATATCTAAGGTGCCGGCCTCAATTTTAGCAATATTCAAAATATCTTCAATCACCGCCAGCAAATGCAGCGCCGACTTGTCTGCCTGCTCTAAAAAATCTAGCTCCTCAGCGCGAGAATCACAAAGACCGTCACGAATCACGTGAATTGAGCCAATGATGCCGTTTAACGGCGTTCTTAGTTCGTGGGAAGTATTAGCCAAAAACTCATTTTTGAGCTGGTTTGCCATCTGAGCATCTTTCCAAGCTTGCCGCAGCTCGGCTGAGTTTTCTTTAAGCCGACGCAGCATTCGCTCAATCACAGTAGCGAGGTAGTCTAGCTCCCAAATATTTGAGCTGTGAGGAGCCGCCTCAAGCTCAGAAAGGTCATTGATATTCTGGGTATAGCGAATCAGGCGCTCTATCGGCAGCGAAAAACTGCGAGACACCTGAACGGCAAACAGGCCGCTGGTAGCCACGAGCCCCACCGTCAGCAGAATCAGCACGTTACGAATCTCATTAAGCCCAGAGAGCGCGCGGTCAATCGGCGTGACCGCTAGCACTGTCCACTGACTCTTCTTTTTAGGGCTTACAGGCACGTTAAAACCGCTGTAGCCTGCTAGCCATTCTTCATCGTTTTTTGGCAAAAATCCGAACAAATGAACAAAGCCATTGTTGCCTGCAGTAACGCTGCTAATACTATTTTCAAGCCTTTTTTTATCGCGCAGGTCAGCAATATTTTTACCGACCTGGCTCGGGTCAGGATGCGTAATGATGATGTTGTTCGGGTCAATCACGACGGTCTCGCCGACCAAAGACTGATCTTCAATATCTTGAAGCTGCAGTATGCACACTTCCATCGCGATGGTGTAGCGTAGCTTACCATCAGGGCCATACAGAGGGCTAGCCACTACAAACTTAATCAGCGCCCGATCTGAGTTAAAGTCAGCTGCCTGGGCGTCTGGCCCTGGAGAAAATACGTAAAAGTCTGATGTTTCAACGCCACCATTTTGTAGCCACGGCACCTGCTTAGCCGTCGGAATAATCGAGCGTCTTTTGGTCGAGGCATCACCTTTAGAAACTAAGCCTAAAAAGGAATCTGAAGGGGAATTGGAAGATATTTCATCGGCGCAGGTGTTAATAGTGGCCTTTTCGGCCATTGGGGCCATTAGCTCAACGCAGCTAATGCTGTAGGGTGTATCCTCAGAAAACCGAGATAGAATCTGCTGAATGCTGCGAGCATCGCCCGACTGGAAAGCAGCGGTTTGACCAAGTAAGTCAAGGTTGGCTTTAATTGACTGAATGCCGGTTTCTAGCTCTTCGGCCTTGCGAATGGCGCTGCTAGTGAGGTTTTGACGGGCGGTTTCTAGCAGGCTGGTTCTGGCCTTACGAAGCGCTACAAACTGCCCAATCAGCAAAATTGGCATACTAAATGCCAAAATCTTAATCAGCAGATTTCGCCTGAGCGAGCGCGAACGGTTAGCCATAGCAGGCGTATCTCTACGTAGTTAGCTTTCTTTAGATTATCTGTTAAGTCTGCATCCTTTTGTATGTGTGCTTCAAAGTTAGGCCGACTCTTTAGCCATCATAAGAGCAGTGATGAAAAATCGAGTATAAATTAAAACTTCACTGAGACAGATTTACCCGTGCAAAATCGCCCCTATGTCACAGTCGTATTAGCGATGAGCGCAGACGGTAAAATTACGGATGCTGGCGGTTCGGCGGCTCGTTTTCCATCAGCCGCTGACAAAGCGCACTTAGAAGCGCAGGTTGCTAAGGCCGATGCAACATTGTTTGGGGCTGGCACGCTGCGAGCCTATGGGTCAACGTTGTCGGTAACGAACGCTGCCTTGATTGCCCGTAGGCGATCGCACCACCAGCTTGACCAGCCCGTTCAAATTGTCTGCTCAGCCACGGGCAGGCTCGATCCTCACTGCCGCTTTTTTCAGCAGGCGGTACCGCGATGGCTGATCACTGGGCAGAAAGGGCGGCAGGCTTGGGAGGCGATCGCTCACCCATCCAAAGCAGCTAACCAAGCGCTGTTTGAACATATCCTCATCACCGAGCCCCCTTTCAACTGGCACACTGTCATGCAGAATCTTTGCACAGGCAAAGCATCCCGTCTGCCGATCCAAAAGCTTTTAGTGATGGGCGGCGGTGAGCTAGTGGCCTCACTGCTTGCCGGTAAGCTGATTGACGAGCTGTATCTAACGATTTGCCCACTGCTGATCGGTGGCAAATCGGCACCTACGCCAGTCGGCGGCTTAGGCTTCACCTTGCCGCAAACACCTCAGCTATCGCTACAGTCCTCTCGCACTGAAGGCGATGAGGTGTTTTTGCATTACAAGGTCGATGTTTGAAGAATGTCTACAGCAGCCCAATTAAGTGCAACGGCCCCTGCCCGGTCACAATCTCAGCTAGCAGTGCCAAAAATCCTAGCATCGCCAGCCGACCATTCCACACTTCGGCAACTGGCGTCATCCCCCAAGCAGACTTGTCTTGAGGATAGATTTTGACCTTTTTTTCAGGCTTTTCTAAGTCAGAGAAATGAATGGGTTTGGCAGCGATCGCCTCATCTACCATCTCAGCCAAATCTGCAATAAAGCGCTCATCTGTATCCAGCGCAGGCACCCGATGAAAGCCCTCAATCCCCGCCTCTTCCGCCAGCTCGCGATACTCAATATCAATCTCTTGCAGCGTCTCAATATGCTCAGAGACAAAGCTAATCGGCACCACCACCAAGTCATTAACGCCCTGATCGGCCAGCGCTTTAATCGCATCTTCGGTGTAGGGCTGTAGCCACTCAATCGGCCCAACCCGGCTTTGATACGCCAGCGTATGCTCATTAGGCCGACCCAGCGCCTGCATAATCAAGTCAGTACAGTGCTCAATCTCCCGCTGATACGGATCGCCAAATTCTTCTACATAGCTCACCGGGACGCCATGAGCGCTAAAGAAAATGTGAGCACCGTTAGGATTCGGCAGCTTGTCTAACTCGGTGCGAATCAGCCCAGCCATCGCATTGATGTAGCCGGGACGCGCATACCAAGAAGGAATCAGCGTATAGTCAATAGATCCCAACTTAGGATCTTCTTTCCATAGCTGCTCTAATAAGCGAAAGCTAGAGCCACTGGTGCTAATAGAATACTGGGGATACAGCGGCAGCACCACGAGTTCGTCAACGTTATCTCGCTTGATTTGGGCAACGGCTTCTTCGGTGAAAGGATGCCAGTAGCGCATTCCTACATATACTTCAGCATCTTTACCCTTTTCTTCAAGCTTAGTTTTTAAAGCAGCGCCTTGCTCTTCGGTGATACGGCGCAGCGGAGAGCCGCCGCCAATTTGCTCGTAATTTGCCTGAGAAGTTTTAGCCCGACGACTAGAGATAAACCAGGCCAGCGGCTTTTGCAGCACCGGAAAGGGAATTCGGATAATCTCAGGGTCAGAAAACAGGTTAAAAAGGAAGGGCTGCACGTCCTCCGGCTTTTCTGGCCCACCCAAATTTAGTAATAAAACTCCTACACGGCTCATAATGAATCGCGTACCCTACGCTTAAATGATGTAATCAGATTTAGCTATCGTAACAACTAACGCTCTCCCTGAAACAGTTCCTTGTAGATAAATAGCAGCAAAACAGCCCTTTGAACTATTCCGCTCGACTTTTGCTCGACGACGCCAGCTTGGACATAGCCGCTTGAACCATGACAATCAAGACCACCGCACATCCCTTAGATGCTCAGCTAGCCACCATCAACCAGCGACTAAAAGCGGCCCAGCTAGGGCTCAAAGTTGAGCGACGCGGCGAAAAGCTTAACCTGCGAGGCACCTTGCCGCCTCGCCCCGATAGTCCCAAGCTACGCGCCTACCAGCAGCGCATTCCGCTGGGCCTACCCGCTCACCCAGCAGGCATACAGCAAATCGAAACGGCAGCCAAGGTGATTGCCGCCCAGCTCATTGCAGACACCTTCGACTGGCACGACTATCTTGGCCCCCTTGCCGGACTAAAGCGAGCAGGAGCAGATCTTTCTGAGCAGATTGCCGCCTTTGAAGACCACTTTTTTCAGCTACGAGCGGGCACTCGCAAGCCTGCCTCTGTGCGCACCACCTGGGAAAAAGCCTACGTGCCGTACTTAAGGAAATTGCAGCGAATTGCCGCTCAGCACGCCAGTTTTTCGCTCTCTGAAGCCATTACCGCCACCGTTCAAAGCACAAAAGCCAACTCCCGCAGCCGCCAGTGCTGCTGCACCGCCCTAGATGCCTTAGCCACTTTCTTAAATACGCCTCTACCCACCGATTTAAAAGCCTTTTGGGGCAACTACGGCAATAGTAAAACCCAGGCGCGCCGCCTGCCGACCGACGCAGAAATCCTCGCCGCCTACCAAACCATTCCTAACCTTGAATGGCAGTTTGTCTATGGCATTATGGCCACCTACGGCCTGCGCAATCACGAAGTATTTTTTTGCGACTACGCCATGCTCACCAGCGGCGACGAGGAGGCCGCGATTGAAGTTGCAGAAGTGACTAAAACTGGCCAGCACGACGTTTGGCCCTTCTACCCTGAGTGGATAGACGCCTTTAACTTACGCAAAGTCAACCTTCCTAAGCTCAACACCGACCTGAGCCAGACAACCCTTCAGCGCGTGGGGCAACAGGTCTCTCTTCAGTTCAAACGCTACAAAATCCCCTTTGCGCCCTACGATTTGCGTCATGCCTGGGCCGTTCGCACCATCGGCATGGGCCTTCCTGACACCGTTTCGGCTCGCATGATGGGCCATTCGGTTGCCGTTCACAACCGCACCTATCACCGCTGGATTACCCGCCGCGATCAAAGAGCAGCGGTAAGGGCTGCTTTAAGTCGGTCATAGGGTTAAGACTAGGGGCTGTGCAGTGCATAAAAAACTAGACTGCATTTGGGGGCAGGCGAGTTAGCGTTTGCTAAGAAAGAGTTTAAGCATTTGCGATTGGTCTCTACTGATTGGCGCTGTGCGGCGGTCAGTGGCTCGTTGAGAGCTTCGCTGAATTCTAAAGTGGCCTGATAGATATTTGCAGCCCCTCTAAAGCGATTTACTCTAGATTCGGAGTCTATATCTCCTAAAAGGAGAGCCTCTGCGCAGGCTATCAAAGCTTCGTTCGTTGGATAGGCCATTGCCGCAGGACAGTGCATCTTGACTAGGCCAGTAGGATTGACAGGCAGACCTGCTGCCCTAGCTTTTTTATCTTCAGCGGCCATTTCTTTGCTAGCTTTTAGCCACTTAGCAGCGTCTTCTTTATGGGCTTCGGTGGCGCGATCGCGCTGCATCAACAGCTTATCTGTGTACTGTAAGTCACCGACATTTAGCGTAGCTAGCGGCTTCTGTTCGGACGGAGGCTGATCGCAAGCAGAAATTGATAGGGCGATCGCTAGAACGAAAACACAAGCCGTCGAGCGCATAGATTCAGTCTCCGCTTACTTTTTTTTGCTTATGGACTGCTGGTGTGCGTTTGTTTAGTGTGCACCTGAGAGTAGTGCGTCAGTGCATCACCATGCCACCATCGACATTCATCACCTGCCCAGTAATATAAGCGGCTGCCGGATCAACCGCCAAAAAGCGAATTAGGCCAGCGACTTCTGTTGGCTCTCCATAGCGGCCCAGAGGAATGTATTTGAGAATTTCCTCGGTATTTTTAAGATCTCCAGTCATGTCGGTAGCGATAAAGCCGGGGGCGACGACGTTAGCGGTGACGCCGCGAGGGGCTAGCTCTTTGGCAACGGTTTTGGTGAAACCAATGACGCCTGCTTTGGCGGCGCTGTAGTTGGCTTGACCAGGGTTACCCATCAGTCCTGCTACAGAAGAAATATTGACAATGCGGCCTGAGCGCTGCTTGAGCATAATTTTGCTAACGGCGCGGGTGCAAAGGAACACGCCAGTGAGATTCAAGTCAATCACGGCCTGCCAGTCTTCGGGCTTCATGCGCAGCAGCAGCGTGTCGCGGGTGATGCCAGCGTTATTCACTAGCACATCAATGCGGCCAAACTTATCCATCGTCGCCTTAATCATGGCGTCTACGTCATCGGCTTTGGAGACATCGGCTTGCAGAGCGATCGCCTCCCCGCCCTTCGCCACAATTTCACTCGTCACCGCTTCTGCCGCATCGCCGGAGCGCGCATAGTTCACGACAATTTTGACCCCAGTTTCTGCTAGCGCTAGTGCAGCCGCCTTACCAATACCGCGTGATGAGCCCGTGATCAGGGCGACCTGATCTGCTAGTAGTCCAGCCATGGGGAGTTCCTTGCGTAAAAACTTGCCCAATCACTGTAATAGTTCGCGGGGCAGTGGAGCAATTTGCCCGTAGATTAAGATCCCTAAATTAATTAGTAGGAATTCACACAGGGCCAAGCTAGGCAACTAGCATGTAGGGGTCGTTTTCAACCTTACTAATAACTACATGGCAGTCAAACAGCAATTCAACAGCTTCGATGAAATGATCAGCGGCTCTGATGAGCCAGTGCTGGTAGATTTTTATGCTGACTGGTGCGGGCCTTGCCAGATGATGGCCAAAATTTTGACTCAGGTGGGCAGTGAGATGAAGGGCGAGGTCAAAATCGTTAAAATCGACACGGAAAAGTATCCACACATTGCCTCTCAGCACAGCATTCACGCGCTACCGACGCTGGTTTTATTTAAGGATGGGCAGTCGGTGGATCGCATTGAAGGTGTGCTGACGGCTGAACAGCTTACGGGCAGAGTACGGGGTGTGCTGTCCGGTCAGGCGTAGTTAAGCACGAGCCCCAGTCGATGAGTCAAGTCAATGAGTCAAGTCAATGAGTCAATGGATTCAAGCTGCCATTGCCCTGGGCGGAAACTTGGGCGACTCTCAGCGCATTTTGTCTGAGGCGATGGAGGTCATTGGTAAAACCAACGGGATTCGGATGATCGCGCGATCGCCCCTCTACAAAACTGCCCCCGTTGGCCCGCCCCAGCCCGACTACCTCAATGCTTGCCTTGCAGTTGAGACCGGGCTAAGTGCGCGATCGCTTCTGCACCAGCTACTAGCGATTGAAAATCAGTTTGGCCGGGTGCGTCACGAGCGTTGGGGAGCGCGATCGCTCGATCTTGACCTGCTGCTATTTGGCGATCAAATCATTGATTTACCAGGGCTAACGGTACCGCATCCCCGCCTGCACGAAAGGGCTTTTGTGCTAGTGCCGCTGATGGATGTTGCCCCCCATATCGTCCCAGAGTGGTCTCATCCAATTTTTGGCAAAACCATCGCTCAGCTCTCAGCCGATCTGCTTGCTGTCAGCTCAAATCCTGGCATAGAAAGGCTGATGCAATCTTCTTTACCTCCCCTATCGTCATGGCATTAGGCCAAGAGCCCTCCGAGCGCCTCAAGCAAACCCTATTCTACGCAGCCCGTAAGTTTGATTTTGAGGTGTGTCAGCTTAAGCTGCCTAACGGGGCCGTGGGCGACTGGGCCTGCATTTTGCATCCCGGCGGCTCAATGGCGGTGCCCGTGACGGCAGAGGGTCAGTTTATATTAGTGCGCCAATATCGATTTGCAATGAAAGGACGGCTGCTGGAGTTTCCGGCGGGTACGGTTGAAAAAGGGGAAGATCCGCTGGGTACGATTCAGCGCGAAATTCAGGAGGAGACGGGCTACAAGGCCGCAACTTGGCAGGCACTGGGCCAATTTCCAAATGCACCGGGTTATTCTGATGAGATTATCTATGCGTATTTGGCTACCGATTTGGAAAAGCTGACCGAAGCCCCGGCGCTAGATGAAGATGAAGATATTGAAGTGCTGGTGATGAGCGCCGATGCGCTAGAGCAAGCCATTTTGACAGGTGTACCGATTGATGCTAAAAGCATTGCGGCTTTTTACATGGCAAAGGCATTTTTATCGGCTCCCGATTCTCTCTTATGATCGATTTGTAAGACTGCGTCTCTCGCTATACTAAGGCCCGACACCTTTATCAGAATGATTGGACTATGGCGGATGAGCTGGTGCTGTTTTGGCACCGTCGGGACTTGCGGATTCGAGATAATGTAGGGCTGATGGCGGCGCGCGATCGCACCCCAAAGCTCATTGGCCTCTTCTGCCTAGATCCCAACATTCTAGACGGTGACGACATTGCCCCGGCCCGAGTCACCTATATGATCGGCTCTTTAGCCAAGCTGCAAGAAAGTTACAAATCAGCTGGTAGCGAGCTGCTGATAATCAAGGGCAAGCCTGACGAAGCCATTCCCAAGCTAGCGAGTGCCCTGGGCGCAGCCGCCGTGTATTGGAACCGTGATGTAGAGCCCTATGCTCGCCAGCGAGATACCGACGTTGCCAAAGCCCTCAAGCAAAAAGCCATTGAGCGATGCACGCAGTTTTGGGATCAGCTACTGAACGATCCTGACAGCATCAGAACAGGCTCGGGCGATCCTTACAAGGTTTACACCCCCTTTTGGCGAAACTGGTTAGAGCATCCTAAGGCGGAGCCCGTAGACGCGCCCAAGAACCTAATCGGCTTGAGTTCACATGAGAAGGCGATCGCCCACAAAGCAGGAAGTATCGAGCTGCCTGCGGCCAAAGACTTGGGCTATGAGTGGGAAAATGAGCTGCTGCTTGCGCCCGGTGAGGCGGCGGCGATCGCGCAGCTAGAAGAATTTTGTGATGACGAGCGGGCGATCGCGCAATACGACGAACAGCGAGACTTTCCCGCCATCTCTGGCACCTCCACGCTCAGCGCCGCGCTAAAATTTGGCACGATTGGCATCCGCACGGTTTGGGCCGCCTCTGCTGATGCCTACAGCCGTGCCCGCAGCGATGAAACTCATCAAAACATTCGCACCTGGCAGCAAGAACTAGCTTGGCGCGAATTTTATCAAGGGGTAATGTACTTTTTTCCTGAGCTAGCCGCAGGCCCCTACCGCGACCACTTCAAAGACTTCCCCTGGGATAACAATGAAGATCATTTTCAGGCTTGGTGCGAAGGCAAAACAGGCTACCCTATTGTCGATGCGGCCATGCGCCAGCTTAATACAATGGGCTGGATGCATAACCGCTGCCGCATGATCGTCGCCAGCTTTTTAACCAAAGATTTAATTATTGACTGGCAGTGGGGTGAAAAATATTTTATGCAAAAGCTCTACGATGGCGACCTCTCTGCTAATAATGGCGGCTGGCAGTGGAGTGCTTCTAGCGGCATGGATCCTAAGCCCCTGCGAATTTTCAACCCGGCTAGTCAGGCCAAAAAATACGACCCCGAAGCTGAATACATTCGTGAGTGGCTACCCGAAATTCGCCACCTTGACACAGGCGTTTTGATCAGCGGCAATATCCCAGAAGAGGCATTATCAGGCACCGACTACCCCCGGCAAATTGTGAACCACAAAGAGCGGCAGGCCGAGTTCAAAGCACGCTACAAAGCGCAGAAAGAAGGAACGGCATAACATCTCAAATGCTTGGACTCTTGAGTAAACTTGACGGCTACGTAGTGCGATCGCTCTGCCAACGCTCTGCCAACGCTCTGCCAGCGCTCTGCCAGCGCTCAGTCAACGCTCAGTAAAAATAATGCTCTGCGAGTATCAAATTTATTTGATGAAGATGACCTGAATAGCTGTAAAGCCTCGGAATATAGGGAGGCATAACGTTCGCAACTACAGCACAATGGAAGCAGTCCAGCTTTTCCCTCACGCGATGACTCAGCAAGAAGCCATTCAATACGCCAAACACTTCGGTTGGACAGCAGCCGATGCTAAACGTGCGTTCATTGATATTAATTTGAACGATGCAGATGAACTCGCCTTGCTTACGGCGATGGTCAACTTCGCAGGGCCTACGCTTTATGAACGTCAGCGCTTGCAGGGCGCGCAGAAAGGTTTAGTCACTAAAAAAGAGAAATACATCAAGCAAATTGAGCTTGAGTTCTCGGAAAAGGTTAGTGATTACGAAGAACAACTTTCTAGAGAGCGCAGTTTGTTTGTCCCAATCATTGCCAGACTCTATGACGTTGCTCGTCGCTTTGGGTTCAAAGATTCTTGGGTAGAGGTATTGCTGGAGCAGTACAACAATCATCAGGGCAGGGCATAGCTTTTATGGAATTGTCAGCACCGACGACCACCCGCAAACAGCTGCAAGGCTATGGAGCATCGCGCTATCTAGCTAGAACGTTAACCGCATCGCTCACGCCCACTGCAAAATCAGGTAATGCTTATGTTTATGCGCTAGAGCAGGCGATCGCTGCTGTTCGTGAGTACAGCTCAAAACCACGAGTTCGGCCCGCAACAAAACAAGCCTTGGCGCAAATTATGGCACAGCTACTGACTCGGCTAAACAACGTTGTTCCTTTAGTCGCCAACAGCAAAACAACAGAGATTAGCAGCGTAGCGCGAAGGCTGCTCAATCAGATGCACCGTACGGACAAATCACTCTCAGAAATGAAAGCCACCGTCGCCTCCATGGGCAAGCACACGAGATAGCCACATGCCAACTTTCGAGACACCCACCTTCGAGATATTAGTCAGAGAACTGCTACAGGCGACCCATCGCGTTGATCAAAGCCTATTGCGACTCAAGCAGCGTGCCAGACAGGTTCAAAAAAAGTACGAACCGCGAACAGAGTTTGAGCGATGGAAGCAAACAACAGACGGACAGAAATGGAAGCAAGAGCAGTATAGCTTGCAAGCAGGCCAATGTCCGAGCTGCAAAAAGTCAATATCATTAAAAGGTTCGCACATTGACCACATCAAGCCATTGTCTCGGTATCCAAGCTTAGCGATCGCACCACATAACCTACGCATACTCTGTGCAGACTGCAATGTCAGTAAGGGCGCAACGGAAACGATGGATTCATAGCAGGTAAAACCCGCACCAAGACAAAGCTCAATCAACAGCAACAAATAGCTATCTCACCAGAGATCTGAGCTAAGGTTCCCCGGCTGGCTGCATAATTACCTGTAGGTGCTTCAGTCCTTTTTTCACCCGGCGAGATACGGTTACCGAGCTAATGCCCAATCGTTCAGCCGTTTCCTTCTGAGTTAAATCCTGTAAAAACACAAACTCCACCACCTCACGAGTGCGTTTTTCTAGCTGAGAGAGCGCCTGCTGCAGTCGAATTTGATCTTCTTGGGCAAGCTGAAAGCTACGATAGCGAGAATCTGGCAGCAAATCACCTAGAGACGAAGCACCGCTATCGCTTTCTTTAACAGGCGCATCTAGACTCAGCAAATTGCGATTGCTGCTCGCGATTCTAACCTGCTGCCACTCTTCTATCGTAATCTCCAACTCATCGGCTACTTCCTGGTCACTAGGTCTGCGGTTAAGGTTTTCCTGCAAACTTCTAATCGCCTTAGCCGATTGGTTTTGCAGCGTTTGCCAGCGCCTGGGAATTCGCACCACCGTCCCTTTGTCCCTTAAATAATGCTGAATTTCACCGCGAATGTAAGGAATTGCAAACGAGCTAAAGGCAAACCCTTTGTGCATGTCAAACCGCTCAATCGCACGGATAAGGCCCAAACTGCCGACCTGCATCAAATCGTCAAAGCTTTCCCCAGAGTTATGCAGCCAGCGGTGGGCCTCACGACGAACCAAGCCAATATTCATTTGCACCAATCGGTTTCGCATCTGGGGCGATCGCGTTCTTTGATAGGTCGTTAAAATCTCAAGCGACTGGCTTTTGATGGCCTGATTTGACGAGGAATGCATAGGTTAAAAAGGGCCTGTGATTATCAGCAGACCGCTTGGCAGATGGGATAGGATGCCGAAACCTCAGAAAAACTAAAGGCAATGGGCACCAAGCTGACCCATTCAGCCTAGTTAACGCTTTTTCGCTAAGCAATTGGGTTTCTACGGAACTGAAGCTCTTAGAATGTGACCAATCCCTCGATAAAAGCAGTTGTGCTGGCTTTTTTAAGCAAACTCAAAAAAAAGAGGACATGTTGAATGTCCTCCTCGTTAGATATTTTGCTTTAACAGGCTTTGACAGTTGAGCAGATTATGCGTCCGCGTCAGATTCAATCCGACCGTAAAATACGCCTTGCAAGCGAACATCATCAGCAGCAGCCGTTCCCATATCTGTATCGGAAGGCTGTTCAGAGATGAAGGTGCCGCCCACTTCGCCAGTTTTGCTGTCAACCTTAGAAATCTGTAGGGAAATGGTGCCCTCGCCCACGTCAAACGATTTGACGTTCTCTCGGGTGAGAGTATTATCAGCGCGAGCAGGCAGTGCAACCGCGTTGTCATAGCCCGTGGTTAGGCCACGCGCTTTGGGATCTAAAAAGTTAGAAGTGCGGTAAGAAGGCACTCGAAAGCCACCTACAAAGTCAGTGGAGGTGGTAATAGCGTTGAGCCCAGGCTGAGTCTGAGCTTTGAGCCCTTTGATGGTAAAGAGGAAAGGAACTTGGTCGCCACCGGGCAGCAGCACGGTAATCGGCTGGAAGTCCATCCCTAGCTTTTCATCAAAAACTAAGCTGCCGTCGTCTTGCAGAAGAATGTCGCCGCTAACCTGCTCAAGGGAAGTGGTATAGCGAGTGAGCGACTTGCCTGCTACAAATTCAGCATCTTTTCGCTTGTTGGCAGCCTCCTGCTTAACGAAGAAGCTGGTGGGCTCCATG
Source organism: Phormidesmis sp. (assembly GCA_049646385.1). GTDB lineage: Bacteria > Cyanobacteriota > Cyanobacteriia > Phormidesmidales > Phormidesmidaceae > Phormidesmis. Next base: position 31,234 of record JBARVS010000400.1, read on the forward strand.
CATAGATCGACCAAACGGTAAGCAACGCCAGATTCGAGCGGAATTTGGCCACGACGGGTTTCGTCTACCTGGGGGCAGCTATTTGCCAGACCTGTGTTGCGAATTTCGTCGTAGGTGAGTGGAATGTTGCTGGTCGCACTCGGCGCTTTGCTACAGGCGGTTAGGACGCTTAAGCAAAAAGCAAAGAACACAGCAAGCAGGGCGCGATACCTCATGGTCTACCTCAAAGACTGAATGAATATGAAAAGGGCCAATGGATTTGGATCATCATTTTACAACGCAATCGCCCGGTTTTAGTGGGTTTGCCTCTAACTGGAATACAATCGTCAGTTGATGGCTTGCGCCCCTGTTGGCTAATCACGTAGGCTCTGACAGGTTGTGACGCGATTAAAAGAAAGTAAGTAAAGTTACATAAAGTTGAAAACGGTGAGTAATTCCGACCCTTTGTTTCCCTCTTATAGACCCAAAGCTGAAAGGGCACCAGCGGCCAGATCAGAAAATATCTCTGCCGACCTTTTGGCACTGACACAGGTGGTTGACGCTGCAGCAAAGAGTAGAGAAGGCGACTGTCTAGCGCTGCTGAAGCTGCTGAGAATACTTAATGAGCTGCATTCTGAAATTAGAGACACGCTCTTTCGGGAGGCGCTGCCTGATAACCGTCAGCGCCTGTATCGGCTGCTTAAGGATATTGAGCAGGAAGGGGGTTGGCCTTATATTAGGCGGATGAAATTAACTGCGCTGCTAGAACAGCTTAAAGAAGAGGGCGAAGAAATAGAAGCGGTGGGCGATCGCGAAAATAATATCAAACCTGAGTAAAATTTGTCAGTTTTCTTACGGTTCATCGCCCAATCAGGCCGAAAGGGATCAATACTCTCAAGGTGGCACAGCCGTCGGGCACATATTGATTTGAGCGCCGTAGGATCGCTGAGAATCTATTTAGAAATCGCCAGCACTGATAGCGGCTTCTAATAATAGGCACGTTAAAGATTGGGTATATGGTCTCTAGAATTCACAATAAAAGCTGCCATCAGCGCTGGCGTAGGATTGTTCAAAGTACCGTAGTACCGGGCTTGATGGTTTTGCTGGCGCAGGGAATTAGCGCCAAGCCTGCTCAAGCCGAGGTCAATCGATTTTGCCAACTGTCGTCGGCAGATGTTGAGCAAAAGGAATCGCTGCGCTTGGCAGGGCAGCAGGGCGATCGCGCCGCTCAGCAGCAGTATGAATCGCTTAGACAGCAGCACAGCGATGAGGTGGAAAGCTGCCGCCAAAAAACCTGGCCCCAAAATCAAGCGATTTGGCTACGGCTATATCCCTGCGACTTGCAGCCCGGTCGCTTAGATGAGGTGATGGATCGCATTGTGAACTTGGGCTACAACCAAGTTTATATTGAGGCATTTTCTAACGGTCAGGTGCTGCTGCCTAAAAATAACAATCCAACGGTTTGGCCGAGCGTTGTGCAGTCGAACGCGGATGCTGATCGCGATTTGCTTGCTGAGGCAATATCTGCGGCCCACGACCGAGACATCAAAGCCTACGCTTGGATGTTTACCATTAACTTTGGCTACTCTTACGGACAGCGGGCCGACAGGCGACAGGTGCTGGCTCGTAATGCCGCAGGAGCCGACACGCGCGACTACGCCGACAATGGCACCAGCGGCACCTCAGAAGAAGCCTTCATTGACCCTTACAATCCGACAGCGCGCGCTGACTATTTACAGATGGTGCGGGCGGTTTTGCAGCGAAAGCCAGACGGCGCACTGTACGACTATGTAAGATACCCTCGGTTAAAGGGCGCAGCTTCGGTCGTCAGCAAGGTCAGCGACCTTTGGATTTATGGCCCAGCAGCGAATCAGGCGCTGATCCAACGCGCTGCCAATAATAAAGGTCGAGCGCTGATTCAACGGTTTTTGCAAAACGGCTACATTACTAATACTGACGTTGCCCAAGTTGATAGCCTGTATCCCGACGAGGGCGAACCCCTGTGGCAAGGACGCAATCCGCCGATAGTTGCGGCTAAAGACTTAGCGCCCGCTGCCGAGCGCAGACCGGGGCTGCAAGATGAGCTATGGCGGCTCAGCGTGGCCCATGCTATTCAAGGCATTGTGGACTTTTTGCAGGTGGCCGCTACGCCCGCTCAGCAGGCTGGAATCTCGACTGGGGCAGTCTTTTTCCCAGGGGGCAATCGGGCTGTCGGCAGCGGCTACGATGCTCGCTTGCAGCACTGGAATCGCTTTCCTGAGTCACTAGACGCGCATCCGATGGCCTATGCGCTTTGTGGCAACGCAAGCTGCATTGTAGACGAAGTGCAGCAGGTGCTAAAAGTGCGGCGCAATCCAGCCACGGTGAAACCTGCGCTTGCAGGCGTGTGGGGGGCTACTCAGCGCGATCGCCCTTCGTTAGAAGCCCAGATGGACGCCTTGCAGCGCAGCGCTCCCCAAATTAATACGGTGAGCCATTTTGCCTTATCTTGGCAAGATGCCGAGTTTGATCGGTATCGCAAAACCTGCCCGGTTAGCCGTAGCGCAGCACCCGATCTGGACAATCTGCGGGGGAGTCGCCTGCCGGAAAATTCTGTGCAGAGTGCGAGCAATCCGCAGTAAATTAGCGATCAAAACCCGGCCATTTTGGGGGCTATTTGGGTTGAGTCAAATCGCCTAGATAGCCTCTAGGCGTGATAAACCAGCCTTCGTAATTGCGGCTGCTGCGGTTGCCGATAATGACGGTTGTGAGCATGTCTATCGGGTGCGCTAGCATGTCGCCCAGGCTAGTGAGCGTAATTTGTTCGGCTGGCCGATAAAGGGAGTGAGCGATCGCAACCGGCGTATCTGGACTGCGATGCTTTAAAAAGGTATCGCGAGCGAAAACAATCTGGTCGGTGCGGGCTTTAGATTTTGGGTTGTATAGGGCCACAATGAAGTCGCCTTCAGCGGCTGAGCGTAGCCTGAGCTGAATCACCTCCCAGGGCGTCAGCAAATTACTGAGGCTAATAGCGCAAAAGTCATGCATCAGCGGAGCCCCCACCCGTGAGGCTGCTGATTGCAAAGCGCTGACGCCTGGAAATACCTCCACCTCAGGCGTTTTACCGTCCCAAGCTGCGACCCTGAGCTGCTCAAGCACGAGGCCCGCCATGCCATAAATGCCGCAGTCGCCCGAAGAAATGACGGTCACCCTCAGGCCGCTGTTAGCTAGCTCAATGGCGCGTTCGGCTCGCTGCTTTTCCTGCGTAATCGGCAAGCCTTCCACAATTTGACCGGGCTGTAGCAAGGGGCGAATCAGATCGATATAGAGCTTGTAGCCGATGACGACATCAGCATCGCTAATGGCAGCTTTAGCAGCAGGTGTAATTTGGTTGAGGCTGCCGGGGCCTGTGCCGACTAGGTGAAGCTTGCCCGTGCGTCCTGTATATTCTTGAGGGGATTGGGCGATCGCTACCGTTACCGCTCCTTTTAGCCCAGATTGCTTCACTACCTGTTTTTTGACCCTCAAAGCGGCAGGATCGCCCCCTGCGGCGACAATGGCCGCCGCCTCAGCCACGCTTGGCGTACCTACCTCATTTTTCACCACAGCAGAAGGCGTAGGCACCTCAATCGCCGTCAAAATCTCAGCGCTAAAGCAGCGAAGGGGCCAGGTTTTTTCCTGCGCATATGCCAGCAAACCAACCTCATCCGCTTTGAGATCTAGCGAGGCAATCCCGGCAACGGCTTCTAGCGCCAAATGATGCTGGCGGCAAGTATCTTCTATTGCCTGTGCGATCAGCGCCTTATCCGTGTCGCGCTCGCAGCCAACGCCCAGCCAAAGCACACGCGGATGCCACTGCACTTTTGGCAGATCGGACGCTGGGGCGAAGGTTCTTTTCGTTGGGCTAATCCAAACCCTTGCCTGTGGCTTAGCTTGGCAATTTCGATCTTCAAATTCTGGAAAGCCAAACTGGAAAGAATGGCCTGCTGGCAGGTGTTTTTGCCATAGTTCAGATCCTGCTTCTTGCAAAATTTGGATGGGGGCTTGACGGGCGATCGCACTACTTACTCCCGTCCAATCGCCGCTGCCTTTTACCCAGCCAAACGGCACGCCCAGCGTATCTATCCCTGGCAAATCTAATGAATTAGCAGCGCCTGTTATGACGGGCTGTGCGTCTAAAATTTGGCTAATGCGGTGGGTGAGGCGATCGCCCCCGCCCTGATGTCCGCCGCACAAGCTAACTGCAAACTTGCTCGCCGGATCGACCACCACCACTGTCGGATCGCTTGCCTTATCTTTTAGCAGTGGCGCAATCAATCGCACCACTGCGCCGCTAGCCAAGCAAAAGACAAAGCCCTCGTACTGATGCCAGTGCGTTTGTAAAAACGCTGCTAGCGAAGTGTCGTAGCTGCGAAAGTTGAGATTTAGCGCGATCGCCGCCTGCTGTAGCCTGGGCGCGATCCATAGCTGAGCGGCGCTTTCGCAAAGGGGAGCTAGGCAGCGCAGGCCCGCAGGAGTTGTGGCGATCGCGGCCAGGGTAGAGAGCATAAAAATAGATTCGTTAGCTTAATTACCCAACAGGATAGGGGTTACCCCCTTGAACATTTTTTGCCTAAACAGTTGGCCTACAGCGGGCGATAGGCTCGGTAGTTTATCTTAGGAAAAATATTGTCAATCTCCTCTACCTTCTCTAGCCAGCCGGCGTCTATTTTCTCAGCGCGGATGTCTTCCCACAGCTTGTTAAAGCGCATTAGGTGAGAGCGAGTTCTTCTAACCGCATAGGGCACCATTGTGCCAGTACGCATAATAAACGCCCAGTCTGAAGATTGAGCTAGCAAAAGCTCGCGGGCTGCTTGGTTGAGCGATCGCCACT
>JBARVS010000401.1:0-3490 GCA_049646385.1 Phormidesmis sp.
TGGTGAGGCTGCCAGCAATCAGGAGCGGGGTAAGCATTGGCAGGCTAGGCTGATTTGCGGAACTGGCCATAAGTGAAATTTGCAAGGGATGAAAAGGACGTGTCATAAGCTGAAACGTTAGTGAATCAAAGGAACTTAGTTTAGAGTGTACCCTTTGGTTTCGACTAAAAAAGGTGCCTGGAGGCACCCTTTTATGGTCTGTGATTCTGCTATTGGGCTGGTATGGATTTACTTATGCAGCCATTTGGAGGCGATCGCCCCAATTGCCGCACCCACCAGCGGATTGCTCAAAAACTTGAGAACAACGGGCTGATCGGCTAGCACATCTTGAAAAACGTCGGGGTGAGCGGTGTAGGCAAAAGAGGCTAGCTTGCCCACGTCGTCGGCGTTCATCCGCTTGGGGTTGTGGGTAGACAGGCCGAGCTGCTTTTCGAGGTGCTTTTCATCTAGGCCGCGCTCTTTGAGATGCTTAAAGAAATCGCGGGCTACATCGTCGCGCTCGTTGGGCTTGATCTTGGCGATCGCCTCCTTCAGCTCTGGATCCATCTGAGCGGCGGGCACTCGATCTGGGGTAAACGAGCGTCTGATCAGGCCATGGCGCTCGTCGCGGGAAGATCTATCGGCAAAATCATCAAAGCTGCTGTACTTTTCGCCAACGGCATCATTACCATTGGGCTCAAGAATCTCCTTGTTGCCAGAAGCAAGATCTTTCATAATCTCGCTTTTATACTTGTCACTGCTAGACATGGGGTCAAGCTCCAAAAATAAATGAACGTTCTTGTATCAAAAGAGGATAGAGAGTTGTTCTAGCCAGATATTCTAGCCGGACATCCTAGCTGGGCGCTGTGTACTCTACTTCGTTGGTTCGGGCGTTGTAGTCCGTCGTAAGAATCAGCTCTTTGTCAGGCGCGTACATTAAAACCGTGAGGTTTTTGTTAGGGAAGCTTTGGCGAAAGCCTTGAAGCAGCGATCTAGAAAGGTCTCTCACTTCCCGAGGGCGAACGCTGTCGGAAATGACAACGCCAAGCTTGTTGTTATCTCGCACGTAGGCATCAGAGACTAGCCCTTTAGCAGCCCCTACTACCCAATCTCCATATTCTTGACCAGCAGTAGAGTTGCCGCGCTCTAGCTGACCGTAGGCAACGGCACTGCCAGCAGCAGGGGCTTCAGCGGTGGTTGTAGCGCAGCCCGTCGCAACGGTGAGAAGCAATACTAGAGAAAGAGCCGTCGCGAGCTTGGTGATCCATCGGCGGCTGCGTTGAAAGAAAGTCATGGCGTTTCCATGTTCCTAGCTGAACAATATTTGCATTACATCATTAAAAATGTAGTGGCTACCTATATCTATAGTTTAGTTTCTGTGACTTATTTAACATTTCAGGAAAGATATTTACACCCTAAGCCTCATCTTTCAGAAACGCGCTGCCAGTAGCGATAGGCGCTATAGGCCATGGTGACGACGCCTGCGAGCAGGGCTTCTTCGTCGATTTCAAACTGGGCGTGGTGAAGCGGATGGTTGACTTTGTGAGGAAAGCCCACGCCCAGGCGGAACATGGTGCCCGGTACCAGATCGGTGTAGTTAGCGAAGTCTTCTGCGCCCATAGAGGCATCGGCAATCCATTGGATGCGATCGCTGCCCAGCGCCTCAACCGCACAGCTAGCGACTAAATTAGTCAGGTCAAGATTGTTGCGCACTGAGTTACAGCCACGGGCGTATTTAACGGTGCAGGTTGCGCCATTAAGATGGCAGATATCAGTGGCAATTTTTTCAATCCAGCCGGGGAGCAGGGCGTGAGTGTCGGCATGAAGCGATCGCACCGTACCCGTCAGCTTGACCTGATCGGCAATGACGTTAGGCGCACGGCCACCCGAAATTTGGCCAATGGTAATTACCGCCGGGTGAAGCGGATTAATCGTGCGGCTAATCGACTGCTGAAGCTGCGTGATGACCTGAGCAGCAATCCAAATAGCATCAACGGCCTGATGGGGCCGCGCACCATGGCCCGACTCACCGTGAATGGTAATTTCTAAGTCATCGGCGGCAGCGGTGAGGGCGCCTCGACGCAAACCAATCACGCCTGAAGGAATGCTCGGAAACACATGCACGCTCAAAATAGAGACAACATCTTGCATAACCCCATCGGCGATCATCCACTTTGCGCCTTGAGCAGTTTCTTCAGCGGGCTGAAACAGAAAGCGGGTGGTGCTTGGCAGAGGTTGCTCGGTGGCGCGAGTGAGTTCGGCTAAGACCATGGCGGTGCCTAAGCCAACGGTGGTGTGAGCGTCGTGACCACAGGCGTGCATAATGCCGGGGCTTTTAGACGCGAAGGGAACGGCGGCTTTTTCTAAAATGGGCAGTGCGTCCATATCAGTGCGGATGGCGAGCACGTTGTTATGGGGAGCAGCTTCGCCTTTTAGCTCAGCGACGACGCCAGTTTTGCCAACCATTTCTTGAACCTGGAAGCCACAGGAGGAGAGAACGCCGGAGACATAGGCGGCGGTTTTGTACTCTTGGCCGCTGAGTTCGGGGTGGGCGTGAATGTGGCGGCGGATTTCGATCAGGCGGGGGGCGAGATTGGTGGCGATTTTTTGAATGGTGGAGAGCATGAAAGTAGGGCTATGAAAAGAATTCCTAGAAGCGTTCCTATTCTAGGGCAACTGATGGAGGTAGATGGTATTCGTCAGCTTTCGTAAGTACGAACATTTTTAAGGTTGGGCAACATTTGGCTGAGGAAACTACTGAGAAGTAAACGACACTAGCGCCAAATTTAAAGCTATAAACCCCCGAAAGCTAAAGACAATTTTCTCACTGGCCTGTATGCTGAGATTGCGTGTATAATTTAGCACATGCAATTTTTGATACTTTTTGGAGGTGAGAGGCGATCGCTACCTTATTGAGCAGAATCGAGCAGCATATGCCAGTAAATTAAGCTGTCATAGTCACGTACGCTGCTAGATAAGCACAGGAATTTGTAAAAAATAGCACCCTAAATTTGACTCAAAGGCGGCTGGTTATCATAACTGGGCGTAGCCGAACAAAAGAGCAAACGCTGCTTAAGCGCTGATTGATTAATTGACAAAGCATACCGTCCCAAAAACTGGCACAGCTTTGTAAATCTTTTAATCATTCTGTTGTTGTTTGTTCTAAAAAATTTTTCTATTTTTATTTTAAGTACCGCTAAAGCTAGTGTCATAGGCTGTGGCGAGACCTATCAACATTTCTTGTTTTATAGCTTTATGGATGAGTTTTCTGCTGCAAAGTTCTTTTGTTTGACAGACTTTCAAACAGCAGGATATTTCAGACTTCTCGCCTAAACCCAACTCACGCGATCAACTTGGAGTCTCCTCGTGAAACATTCCCCACCGCCCGACGTCTCCCCAACGACCTTTTCTGCCAAAGCACTGCTGTCAGTCTTGATGATTGCAGGGGGGCTAGGCCTGACAATGCAAAAAAGCGCAATCGCTCAAACCTCGCCAAACATCTCTTACGACA
>JBARVS010000402.1:0-2608 GCA_049646385.1 Phormidesmis sp.
ATGCTAGGCTTATTTGCTTTTAGCGGCGTGCCTTTTCAGCTAAATTTGATGCTGCTGGCCGTGCTGTTTATGTTTTTAGAAATGGTGCTGCTAATCGCCGCTGCCATGATGTTTGGCACCATCACTAGCACCGTGCTCGCCACGCTGATGACGCTCGCCATTTTCGCCGTCGGCCATGAAACCCGCAACATTTTAGAGTTAGACAAAATCGCCGAGAGTGAAAGCTTTCGCCGAATTGCTGAAGGCTTATTTTTAGTCTTGCCCGACCTAGAGCGGCTGAACCTTAAAAACGAGATTGCCAACGGCTTTGTCGCCCCCCCGAGCGGCGGCGGCCTGTTAGAGAACGCCGCCTATGGGCTCATCTACACGGCGCTGCTGCTAACGATTACGGTCACCGTGTTCGAGCGACGCCAGTTTTAGACCTAGCCCATTGCCCGCGCGATGCATTTTATTCAGAAGCGCTAGAGTAAAGAACGTGGTTCTATTTGGCTTCTCCCTCACCTATGTCTGACAAACTAGCCCAGCTTCAAGCTATTTTTTGCGAAATGGATCGCGCCTTGATTGCCTACTCCGGCGGCATTGATAGCACGCTAGTGGCAAAGGTGGCGTGGGATGTGCTGGGCGATCGCGCCCTTGCTGTCACCGCCAACTCCCCCTCGCTCATGCCAGAAGATTTTGCCGATGCCAAGAGTCAGGCAGCCGCTATGGGCATTGCACACAAAGTGATCGAAACCGATGAAATGGACAATGAAAACTACACCTCAAACCCGGTAAATCGCTGCTACTTTTGCAAAAGCGAGCTGCATGATACGCTGCGGCCCTTAGCGAATGAGCTGGGCTATGAGTATGTAGTCGATGGGCTCAACGCGGACGATTTGCTGGATTATCGGCCAGGGATTGTAGCGGCTAAAGAGAGGGGAGTGCGATCGCCCCTCGCAGAAGTTGGCATCACCAAGCTAGAAGTCCGCGAAATTTCTCAGCAGCTAGGACTCCCCTGGTGGGATAAACCCTCTCAACCCTGCCTTAGCTCACGCTTCCCCTACGGCGAACTCATCACCCCCGAAAAGCTCCACAGAGTAGGCCGCGCCGAACGCTACATGCGCGACTTAGGCTATCGCAACCTGCGCGTAAGATCAGAAGGGGAAACCGCAAAAATTGAGCTAATGCCAGCAGAAATTCAAGCCTTTGTGAGCAAAGTAGACCTGCCAGCCCTAGTCAAAGCCTTTCAAAACCTTGGCTTCACCTATGTGACCCTAGACTTAGAAGGTTACAAAAGTGGAAAGCTTAACCGGGTATTGAGTAGTGCGATCGCCAAGGAATGAAGCCACCCGACTTTTGAGGGCTCCCAAAGCTAAGCAGAAGGCTATTAGCACAGCATTTTTTATATGCCTGCTGAAGAGTCATAAGGTATACTAGGAAGCCTGCAAATAATCAATTGGAGAAAAAATGTCTCGATACAGAGGTCCTCGCCTAAGAGTGGTGCGCCGCTTAGGTGACCTGCCGGGTTTAACCCGCAAATCGGCTCGGAAAGCGTATCCCCCTGGACAGCATGGTCAGGCTCGGAAAAAAAAATCTGAGTACTGCATCCGTCTAGAAGAGAAGCAAAAGCTTCGTTACAACTATGGTGTTACCGAGCGCCAGCTCCTCCGCTACGTGAAAAAAGCACGTCGAGCCGGAGGTTCTACCGGACAAATCATTTTGCAACAGCTAGAAATGCGCCTAGATAACACCGCGTTTCGCTTAGGGCTCGGGCCAACCATTCCCGCCGCCCGCCAGGTTGTCAATCACGGTCACATTACGGTCAATGGCCGTGTGGTCAGCATTCCTAGCTACCAGTGTCGTCCTGGTGATGTCATTGGCGTACGCAACCGAGATGCTTCTAAAAAGCTGGTAGAAGGCAACCTGGAATTCCCAGGACTCGCCAACATCCCAGCCCACCTGTCTTTTGACAAAGGCAAAATGGAAGCCACCGTCAACAGCCTCATCGAACGCGAATGGGTCGCCATCAACATCAATGAGCTGCTAGTAGTGGAATACTACTCACGCCAAGCTTAAAACAGGCGGAACTAGAGTTTTTGTTTGTAGCAAAAGCCTCTTTGTCTTTGAACTGAGGGGCTTTTGTTTTGAGTTGGATCTAAACTAGAAAAAGGAAGCTAGTTTTTGGTGTAAGGCAGTACAAGCAGTAAATTTCCATAGAGCATGAAACCACAGAAAGATACAAAAATTACTCAACAGCGCTTGCATAAGCTAGAGATACTGAAGCTGAAGAGCGTGAAAGACGTTTGTATTTCGTTTGAGAGTAAAAACATAACCGGCATCTTGGGGCCAAACGGCTATGGAAAATCTACTATTATTCATGCCTTAGCCTGTTGCTTTCAACCGCCGACCAGAGATCAAGAAGACTACAAATTTACCAACTTTTTTTTACCAAATCCTGATGCATTGTGGGGCGGTAGTGAGCTTAAGGTAACTCATACTTACCGACAGTCAGATCAACTGCACGAGAATGTAGAACAAATATATGGAAAAAGTAGCGACCGATGGAAGCCAATATACAAGAGAAGACCAACTAGAAATGTAATCTATTTTGGCATTGATAGTTGTGTTC
>JBARVS010000403.1:0-4853 GCA_049646385.1 Phormidesmis sp.
AACACCGTCAATAAGAGCAGTCCTGAGAAAAGAGAGCCACCGACCTTACCTACGCGGGGCCAGTGCGTTAGCCACAGCAGTGGAATACCCAGCGGTGGAAGCAGCAGCAAGCTTCCGAGAATCCAACGCTTCTGCTGATACCATTTCCGACTACTTTGACGCTTCGACACTGATGAACCCTAATGAATACTGCTCTCTACTTACGGCATAAGCGCTCTGAGAAACGGACAGTTACGGAAAACATCAACGGAACTTGAAGCGGGCTTCTTGTGACCTTTATATCTCCAGCGCTCTAGACTTTTTCTTGACTAGCGCAAGACTCCTCGCAGCGGGCATTCACTATAGAATTTGAGCACATCTCTGGATAGCTCAAGATGCCTCATCAAAATCGATACACGACAGCCCGACGGATTCAGGCGCTAGATCCCCAACAGGATGCCATCGCCATCTGTCATCTCCTGGCGGGATATGAGTTTCCTTGGGACATCACCCGTGCGCTCGAAGTTGCCTTACTGCGAACTTTCTGTGTTCCCTCAATTGCTAAACTGCTCGACCAAACTGGAGAGTTCCACCACCACTGCCAGAAGCGCTATGACGATACTGGCCTGATTGTTTCAGAGCTATTTAAGTGGGGCTACTACCACCCTCGCGGCCAAGCCTTCTTGCAGCGCATGAATGCTATTCATCAGCGCTATGCGATCGCCAATGCTGACTACCTTTATGTGCTCTCTACCTTCATATACGAGCCGATACGCTGGTGCGATCGCTTTGGCTGGCGGGCTTTGAGCGGCGGCGAAAAGCAGGCCATGTACTTTTTCTGGCGCGAGGTTGGCCAGCGGATGGGGATTCATTCGATTCCGCCTTCCTATGAAGCTTTTGAAGACTACAACAGAACCTATGAACAAGCCCATTTCACCTTTCACGCAGCGAATCAGCGTGTGGCGAATGCCACCCGGCAGATGTTGCTCAATTGGTTTCCTAAGCTCATCCATCGCCCCGTCGATAGGGTCATTCCGGCGCTGCTTGATCCACCGCTACTTCAGGCATTAGGTTGGCAACCCGCCCCGGCTAGCCTAACGACGATGCTCACCAAGAGTCTACAGATAAGAAGCCGTCTATTGCGTCAGCTTCCCCCACGAACGCTACCTGACTTTTTTGCTGACCAAGCGATCCGTAGCTATCCTGAAGGCTATGGCATTCAGGATATTGGCCCGCCTGCTCTAGTAGAACAGCTCAACGCGCAAGAACCGCTTTAGATTCATATCTAACCGTGAGCAAAGATTGATGAATATCGCGCATCGAGATCGCCCATAGGCATATGGTTGTCTATCAGCTAGACATCTGGCGCTCAAACCGCCCGCCCGCATTCTCAACTGCTTCAAAAACAATCGACTTAATCTCGTTTAGAAATTCCTTAGCTGATGGATTCATGGACAAGTTGAGTTCGGGCGCAGCGTCTACATAGATGTCGTGAATATCTCCAGCGCGTTTGAAAGTAGAGCCCGTCCCCACATATTGGTAAGAATTAATCCAGCGCGAGATCGGATTGGTGGCAATCCGTTGTTCTGATAGAGGATGCAGCTCAGTAAAGATCTTTTGACGGATCATATCGATAGCCGCTTCTGCCTCATCATCTGAGTTCGGTTTTCTAGTCCAGTTGTCAGGTTCGTCTAAGTAGTGTGAAATTGCCTCATTAAGCCGCGCTAGGAAGTCAGCCACCGGACGCAGCGTGTCGTATTCAACATCGGTTTTTTCAGCAAGTCGCCGGTTGAGCGCTTTAACGCGCGTCCAATGCTCTTTGTGAACGCCCGCAAGCTGATTCAGCCCAAGCATGGCATCCCAACGCTTTTGAAAGTCGCCGGTTGCTGCCTGGACTGCGAACGATAAGCCATCTGGGTCGTATCGCGGCGCAATCTCAACGTCAGATTGAATCTCCGTTGACCGCTGGCAAAAGTCCAATAGGCCCAAGAGTTCATCTTTGTTTTGCCTACGCTTTTGACCTTCAGTTGCTTTCTCAAGAGAGCGGTTAAGTCCGCCTATCATGAAGCATTTTTCTTCTAAATTGCGCTCTAGCGCTCGAACGATAGGCTGACCTAGTATAGTGCTCAAGCTACGCAGGCCATTCGTTACCGAAGCTAGAACATGCGCTTTTTTAGCTTCAAAGTTGGGCAGATTGGCACCCTTTACGCTGTCGAAGTGAGTGAAATCGATCGCCAGCTTTCGGTGGTGTACGCTAGCCGCAACCGCTCTAATCACAGACAATGGCGCAGCTTGAATAGGCTGCTGCGCATTATCGACCAGCAGGATTGTATCGATATCATCAAAGCGCTTTGTGATATGAGTTGTCACGCTAGACGCTGAATCAGGCGTGTGCCCTAAGCCCTGGCCATCGATCAGAACAAGCTTATGCGGTTGTTCGCAAAAGAGGGGCTGAAAAGCACCTTGCACCCTGATGCCCTGCACTAGAGGCGTGAGCAGTCGGCCAAAGGCTCCAGCATAGTTGCTGGAGAACTGTCTAATTTGATCGATAAACGTATCTCTATCATCGCTCTGGCATGTCCAGACTTCAGGCCAACCGTTAGATCTTCTGCGTAGCGCGTCAGTAGATAGCCGCTCAAACCTTTTTTGAATTTCATCGATAATGTCATTCAACAGCTCATCAAAATCCTCGTGAGCCTGAACGGCTTGGTCAAGGCGTTCTTCAGCAGCAGCGCGAGCATCTTCACTCAGGGCCATCACGTCTTCGCCCACGTCGTTGCTAATTTGACTGGCTGCTTCGTTAGCGATCGCTTTTATCCTTTGCAGATAGCTCTCAAGCGCGATTTGCATTTGAGAGTGTTCTTCGGCAGTCGGCAGGTCACTATTAAAAATTTCGATGCTGGGCGTTAATACATCAGTATTATCATCCCAATCGTCTTCCTCTTCAGAGACTGCCAACGCCTTTTTGCTGGGGTTCCACGAACCTAGAACGTAGCTCAGTCTGAATTTTTGATCTCGATGATTCAGCAAACGCAGGGCAACTTTTGATTCTTCAGCGCCTTCGTAAACTGCAAGACACGCATCCGCAATGCATTCTCTGATGCTGGTACGCACTGACCATTCTGAAAAGAACGTCACAACGCCTCGGTAGGTGTCGCTACCGGTGATGATTTCAAGGTCTGCAATAGTTGTTTTAGCCGTTGAGGTGGATGGAAAACGGTCTTTCTCAGGATCTGATGCAATCAGGTGCCTCAACAAAGATGTTTTACCCGCACCTGTAGTTCCAACAAATAGGACTTTGGCATAGCCATCTTCTGTTTTAGGCAGAGGAATATGAGCTTCTCGTAGCTGCTGCGTATCGCTATTTACGCTATCAATGCCATCATAAAAGGCGTTGACAATAATCAAAGAGAAACGGCGAGCCGCTTCAGCTTTCATCGCAATATTATGGAAACTGTCATTGCCCAACAGCTTGTTCATTTCATCAACGAGCCGCTGAGCTTCTGCTTCATCTGAAGTGCCTAGACCTCTGCGGACTTTGAGTCCTTGATCCGTACGCGGATCGATTCTCAACGGGTGCCTAAAATTTATGACCCACGAAGTACGGCCTTTTGGAAGATTCTTTGATGCGGTGTATGTGCGGGTCACCATAGTATTCCTAAGTGTTCCTGATCGAAGGATGCCCAGACCATAGCCCAGCTTTTATGGGCATGTCATCTCGTAGGAACACTTAGGAACATCCATGCTGAGCTATGTTTACCATCCTCCACTGAGCTTACTAATTAGGTTTTGACAGGTTTCTGCGGGCTGGAGCCTGTCAGCGATGTCCAAATCGGTCGCGGCTCTGCCTATCTAGGTGATCGCGCCACTACCAACGCGCCTGTCTTATGTAACTTCTTTTCTCAAAAAGAAGTTACATAAGACAGTACTCACACATCCTCATCTATCAGCTTAAGTTCTTTCCCTACATACCAACTTTTCAACTTCTGACCTTGCTTGCGATAGGCATACCAGTAAGGCCCGTGAAGCTGGCCATCTGTTGCACATCGGCAGTTGCCTTTCCCGCACTTCACAAGCTCTGACTGATAGGTTACTCGCCCTTCCTGCTTCGTTTCAATAATTTCTCTATCCTGCTTCGGCTTTACTTCTGGTGGCTTTTCATCTTCCGCAATCTGCTCGCCTAGCCACGCTCTCAGCGCCTGCTTCTCTTCGAGCGACAGGCGCTGTACTTGTTTATAGAGGCGATCTTGTTTGGAAGCCATAGCGCAAACTTGTCTTATGTAACTACGTCACTCGCAGACAGAGCACTTAGTTACATAAGATTGGTTAAAGAACTAGACGATGCAGGAGTGCAAGGGTCACCAACGCTCGGCCAGTTGTGCACAGTTACTACAGATGTTCTATGCAAGTGAAAGATTACTGTTTGTAGAAAGCGACTTACGTTTTATCGTCACTCGCTCATTATATCATGGTTAACCGAGATAGAGGCAACAGGCATCTGGCCTCCTGGAGCGGTACGATAGAAGGCACGACTGTCGCTTTGTCATCTTATTTTTGCCATGCCTAACCCCAAACCCGTGCAATCCACTTTGTTCAAGCAAAAGAGATTTCAGCGGACGGTCGATCAAGACTCTTGCATTCCCCCCGATACGCCGCTGGCGCAAAAGGCGATCGCAGTTAAGCTTCCGGCTGACGTAGATCAGGCCATTCGAGAGCTGGGCACACAGAAAGCAGCTTGGTTGCGTGAGGTGATTTGTCAGGCAGCGCTGCAAAACGGGCTGGTAGAACGACTGTAGCTTTTATTCTCTCAGGCGATCGCTCATTACCCTCACAACTGTCTTATGTAACTTTTGTCTGACCTGCAAAGAAGAAAG
>JBARVS010000404.1:0-21123 GCA_049646385.1 Phormidesmis sp.
TTGCTCTCCATCCCCATCACCGTCGTAGACATCAGCCCCACCGTGCCTGCCACCCGGTAGCAGTACAGCTTTAAATCTTCAAACGTTTCATAGCACGACTGGTGGAGATCCATCCGCTGCCCTGAAATCATGTCTCTAAAGGGCTGAATGTCCAATTCAAAGCGCCCCAAGGTATCTACTAAGGCGACATCTAGGTCATCTTTGGGATGGCCCAAAAATAAAGCCTCTAGCTGAGACTCCCAGTGGTCGAGCGTACTCTCAGTGGTGAACTTTGCCTGGGGGCCGTCTACTAGCTCGTCAGTGCGTCTACACCACACGTAAATGGCCCAGATTGCCCGACGCTTGGCCTCAGGCATCAGCAGCGTTCCCATGTAAAACGTTTTGGAATACTCTGCCGTAATCTGACGACATCGCTCGTATGACTCCTCAAGAGACATAAACGCAGGCGCGGTGGTCATAGTGGAAGGATGGGTCAGTTGCAGCATCAATGCCTCAAACTGGAAAAATGAACAGTGGCAATTTGCCAATCGAGCGGTTGCTAATTTAGCCCTCACCAAAATTAGACCCGGCGGCTAGCTGGCGTTTAGCTAAAGGAGCTGACTAAATACTCTTAAATACTCTATACGCCAACAGTGCCAACGGGCTAGCTCTTATATTTGCCAAGCAATGCACAACATCTATTTAGTGATGGCACTCAGCAATGCTTATATTTTTCTATTATATGTTTCAAAGCGTTACATTTCAGCAAGAATCTTCGTTTATCCCCTAGCCATTCTTTAAAATTTCCTGCCAATATTTTCTCTAAGCAAACATCTATCAGGCGCTCGTATCAAGATACATTTTGTTCATTCATAGAAGTTGTCAGCGTTTGCCCGCTGGTTGGGGTTTATCGCAAGCTATCATAAAAACCTTCTAGCAAAGGATTGAGTAGATGAGTCAAGCCAATGTCGATTTTTTGCAGCAAAACGATCCAGAGCTGGCGGCCATTATTGGCAAAGAGCTAAACCGACAGCAAACCCACCTAGAGCTGATTGCCAGTGAGAACTTTACCTCGCCAGCGGTAATGGCAGCTCAAGGCTCTGTGCTGACCAATAAATACGCTGAAGGCTTGCCCAGCAAACGCTACTATGGCGGCTGCGAATTTGTCGACCAGGCAGAGCAGCTGGCAATTGATCGGGTGAAAAAGCTCTTTGGCGCGGCTCATGCCAACGTGCAGCCTCACTCGGGGGCGCAGGCTAATTTTGCGGTATTTCTAGCGCTGCTTAAGCCGGGTGACACAATTTTAGGGATGGATTTATCCCATGGCGGGCATCTCACGCATGGCTCCCCGGTCAACTTTTCAGGCAAGTGGTTCAACGTGGTGCAGTATGGCGTTAGCCGCGAAACCGAGCAGCTAGATTTTAATGAAATTCGGGCGATCGCCCTAGAGCACAAGCCGAAGATGATTATCTGTGGCTATTCGGCCTATCCTCGCACTATTGACTTTAAAAAGTTTCGGGCGATCGCCGATGAGGTCGGCGCGTATCTCATGGCCGACATTGCCCACATCGCGGGCCTAGTTGCCACGGGTCAGCACCCTAACCCACTGCCCTACTGCGACGTGGTCACAACGACGACGCATAAAACCCTGCGTGGCCCCCGGGGTGGTTTGATCATGACTCAAGATGTCGAGCTGGGCAAAAAGTTTGATAAAGCGGTGTTCCCCGGCTCCCAGGGTGGCCCGCTAGAGCATGTGATTGCCGCCAAAGCCGTTGCCTTTGGTGAGGCGCTACAGCCTGCTTTTACAGACTATTGCCAGCAGGTGATCAAAAATGCTAAATCCTTAGCTGCTCAGCTGCAAAAGCGCGGTATTAAGGTCGTTTCTGACGGCACTGACAACCACATCGTGCTGATGGACTTACGCTCAATTAACATGACTGGCAAAATCGCTGATGCATTAGTCAGTGAGGTCAACATCACGGCCAACAAAAACACCGTCCCGTTCGATCCAGAGTCGCCTTTTGTGACTAGCGGCCTGCGCTTGGGCTCAGCTGCGATGACGACGCGCGGCATGAACGAGTCGGAGTTCGTTGAAATTGCCGATATTATTGCCGACTGTCTGCTAAATCCAGACGATAGCCAGATGGCGGATAGCTGCAAGCGACGGGTGCTAAACTTGTGCGATCGCTTCCCTCTCTACGCTCACCTAAAGGTAGCCGAACCTGCCCTCGTGTAAGAA
Source organism: Phormidesmis sp. (assembly GCA_049646385.1). Taxonomy (GTDB): domain Bacteria; phylum Cyanobacteriota; class Cyanobacteriia; order Phormidesmidales; family Phormidesmidaceae; genus Phormidesmis. The sequence continues at coordinate 2,219 of JBARVS010000404.1, forward strand.
CGCTTGGTTGAGGGCAAAGCTAACATTAGAGCCTCGAACACACCTGCTTGTCTGTGTTTGAGGCTTTTGCTTTGAAAACTATATGAGGAACTGTTGATAATTTCAAAACCTTAGGTAGATTGTAAAGGGGTATACTGTCGCCCAAAGCCTTTCCAAAGCCTTTCTTTTGATATACGCCTTTCACCTGCCAACCTTACATAGCCCTTACTGATGGCGTTTCCGTTCTACCATCTCGCTGCATTTATCATTTCTGCCCTCGTTGTACTCATCGCGACGCCGCTAGTCAAAAAGGCCGGACTCGCCAGCGGTAGAGTAGACATGCCTAATGAGAGAAAAGTGCACAGCCAGCCGATGGTCAGGCTGGGTGGCGTAGCGATTTTTATGGGCGTGCTAGTTTCTCTTTTAGCCGTCTGGTTCACGGGTGGTTTTTTAAGCGCCGATGGCCTTCCGCTCGACCCCGTTGCCGACCATTCTATTTGGGGCGTTACCTTAGGCGGCGTGGCCTTCTTTGCTATTGGCCTGATTGACGATTTGTTTGGTCTATCGGCGCTTAGCCGATTAATTATGCAGGTGATCGTCGCTTCTATGGCTTGGTATGTGGGCGTTGATATCGCCTTTTTAAGCCTGCCCTGGTCTGAATCGGGCATTACTCAGCTGCCCCACTTTATCAGCTGGATTGTGACAGTGTTTTGGCTGGTAGGTATGGCCAACGCCATTAACTGGATCGATGGATTAGATGGCCTAGCCGCTGGCGTATCTGGCATTGCCGCTGTCGTTATGACCGTCGTGGCCCTTTACATGCAGCAGCCCGCTGCCGCGCTAGTAGCCGCTGCCTTAGCGGGTGGCTCGCTGAGCTTTTTACGCTACAACTTCAACCCCGCTCAAATATTTATGGGTGACGGCGGTGCCTATTTCATTGGTTTTACCCTCGCTGGGGTGGGCATTATTGGCCTTGTCAAAGGCATTACAACGGTTGCGGTCGTTTTACCTTCTTTGACGCTAGCCATTCCTATTTTGGATATGTCAGCCGTCATTTTGCTGCGAATGCGTCAGGGGCTATCGCCTTTCGTTGCTGACAAGCGACATCTGCACCACCGCCTTTTAAAGGCTGGCTTTTCCCATCGGTTTACGGTTTTGTTCATCTACGCTTTGTCTTTGTGGGTTGGTAGCCTTGCTATGGCCTTCTCTGGCTTTCGGCTAGGGATTCCCTTCGTCTTTGCTTCGACGGCGCTGCTGAGCTATACAGGCTGGCGAGCAACTCGTCACGTCAGATAGCGCCGTTTAGTCTTAATAAGGATACTTGTACGGTTTGATGAGTGTGTCGGCTTTATAGAGATAAAAGGTTTCTGTGGTGGTGCTGCCGCGCTGGATGGTAACCGGGCTCAGTGGCCGGATTGATTGGAAGTAGGGGGCGATCGCCTCAATCACCTGCTTTTGCTCGAAGTCTGCAAGGCTCACAAATAGCGCATCCTTACCGAGCCAGTCTTTAGCGTCAAACCAAAAGGCTTGGCCACGCGGGTCTTGCGTAAAGCTGGCAACGGGCAGATGGACAGACTCTGGCAGAGCCATGGCAACGTATCCGCCCAGCCAGAACTCATGGGTAAGGATGAAATCAGTCGTGGCAATTGCCGCCCAAAACTCATCAGAGTGGGCCAGCCGCCCGCGAAGCTGCCTGACATCGATCAGCGCCGTTGAAGGATCTTGCTGAGGCGTTATAAAGCCGCCAAAAAAGGCGTACTGACCCGGCTTTTGCAGCGTGCCAAGGGTGATATGCCCTAGCGCAAAGACGATGATGACTCCAATAGCCAGCCCCGTTCCCTGAAGCCATCGCCATACTGTTCGCCTTGGCCAGCCTGCAGCGGCGTACCCGAGCAATAAGGTCAGGCTCCATAGTCCGGGCGCAGGCCAAGCCGGGTAGGTATGCGTCAGGCCGCCGATGAAGGTGAATCCAACGGCAGCGGGTAGCCCGCTCCACAGGACGAGCTGTATTTTGGCCTGCTGCATACAGCTAGTAAGCTTACCTCGCGGTGCCTTTGTCCATGCGCCAATGCTCACCCACCAAAGGGGCAAGCCTAACGTTGGAAAGAGGAAGCCAATTTCAGCTAGAAATACGCCCAGCAAATTGGTAAATGAGTAGCCAGCCGAGTCTGTGGCGAAGCGACTGACTGCCGAAGCACTTCCTCCAATACCCAGCTGAAACCGCAGCGAAATCCAGTCGTGCTGGCTGTTCCAATGCAAAATAGGCAAAAGGCACAGGCTAAACAAAGCTATGCTTAGTCCCATCCAGCGAGAATACAGCGCTCGGTGATAGAGGGGACTCGCGATACAAAATCCTACTAGACCTAAGCCCAAGAGTCCGCCGTGATATTTACTCAGGCAGGCAAGGCCCACTGTTAGGCCAACTAAGGCGAGTCGTGGCGTTGGCTGGTAAGGTCTGCTGCTATCTAAAAAAGCGTTGCTGGGAAAAAACTCATGGGCGCACAGATACAGCGTGGCGCTCCAAAAGAACATCAGGGCGTTATCAGGGGCGGTGAGGGTGCCGAAGGTAAGAAAAAAGAGGGGAGAGAGGGAGGCGATCGCACACCCTAACCACCCTGCTCGCGCCCCAAACAAAACTTTTCCCGTCTCATATAGCAGCCATAAGCTGCCTGTGAACAGTCCCAGCGCGCCCAGCCGAATCGTAAAAGGCGACACAACGCCCGTGAGCCAAACGCCTATCCCAGTTGAAAGCGCCACCGCTAAGGGATGGTCAAAATAGCTCCAGCTCAGATGCTGAGTGTATAAAAAATAATAGGCTTCATCAAATCCGGGTGGCAAAAGGTAGGCGATCGCCCCGCGAAACATCAGTCCGCTGCCTAGCAACCACATGACGGCACGGTTTTGGCCTAAGCAATTCTGACCGATTAAAAAGGCGATAAGCTCTCTGGGCGTTACAATGCTCACTTTCATTTGGCTACTATTTATGATTGGCCCCTATTATTTAGGATCGGCTTATTTATGATCGGCCATCGGTCAAGCAGGCATTAAGTGAAGCAGGTTATGAACAAGAGCGCAGAAATTATTTGTGTGGGCACAGAGCTACTGCTGGGCGATATCGTTAACAGCAACGCTCGCTACTTAGCCCAACAGCTCGCCAGCCTTGGCATTGCGCATCACTATCAAACGGTCGTTGGCGATAATCCGCTGCGCATTCAAAGAGCCGTGGCGATCGCCTGCGAAAGAGCCCGCCTGATTATCTTCACGGGCGGCCTTGGCCCCACGCCTGACGACCTAACCCTGCAAACCCTGGCAGACTTCTTTGACACCCCGCTCTTAGAACGTCCCGAAATTATTGCTGATATGACCGCCAAGTTCGCCCGTCGAGGCCGCAAGCTCAGCGACATCAGCCGCAAGCAGGCCCATCTTCCCAAAGATGCCGATATCCTACCAAATCCAGTCGGCACCGCGCCTGGAGTGTTGTGGAAAGCCAGATCGGGCCTGCTGATTATGACCTTTCCTGGCGTGCCTCGCGAAATGAAAGCCATGTGGCAGGCTACGGCGGTTCCCTACCTTGAAGACAACGGCTGGGCCGATGGCGTGATTCACAGCCAAACGCTAAAGTTTTGGGGCATCGGTGAAGAGACCCTCGCGAGCAAAGTGCGCCCGTTCTTAGACAGGGAGAATCCAACTGTTGCACCTTACGCGGGTGAGGGAGAAGTTAAGCTGCGCATTTCGGCTAGGGCCAGCTCCGTCGCTGCTGCGAATGAACTCATCAATCCAGTGGCCAAAGAGATTCGGCAAATTGGTCATGACTATTGCTATGGCCAGGATGATGACACCTTAGCGAGCGTGGTGGGCGCAAGTCTACAAAAAAAATCAATGACGTTAAGCGTCGCTGAATCCTGCACGGGCGGCGGTTTGGGTCAGCTTATTACGGCTGTGCCGGGTAGCTCTAGCTACTTTTGGGGCGGCGTGATTTCTTATGACAACCGGATTAAGCAGGGTTTGCTAGGCGTAGACGAACAGGTGCTCAATCGCTGTGGCGCGGTCAGCTCTGAGGTGGCAGCGGCAATGGCTAATGGCGTGCGCGATCGCCTGGGCACTCACTGGGGCCTTAGCATCACAGGCGTGGCTGGCCCTGGCGGTGGCAGTGACGAAAAACCAGTAGGGCTGGTCTATATCGGTTTGGCCTCAGCAGCAGGCACTTCGACGCAAAAGCACCTGTTCGGAGTCGATTCTAGCCGCGATCGCATTCGCCATCAAAGCGCCCTTTGCGCCCTAAACTGGCTGCGGCTTCAGCTCTCGCTATAGCTGCTCATCTCATTTCCTTCTAAAGAAATAGAAAAATTGTGTAAATTCGCTCAGCCCCACCTTGATCATTGCTCAAGATTGGTTATCATAAATACAGTTAGCAACTGTCTTTACACCGCAACTGGTGACGCAAAAGGCTTGCAGCTACTTTCCCACTAGCGATAAAGTCTTTACATCGCGTAAGGCCATCACATCACAGTGGATTATTTTAAGAATATGAGAGGGAGCAATCTGGCTCATGGACTATATCGATCAGGCGCTAGAAAAGCTCAAAGAATGGATTGACAAAGTGGTAGACGCTTTGTTTGGCCCGCAGACTCAGCCTGAGCACGAGCCTATTCCTATTCCGGTGGATGACCGCGACGGTCGCCGCCGATAGCGCTAATTTAGCACCTATTAAAATAAGCGTTAACAGCCGTTGATAAGCATACTGATATTAAACGGCCCTAACCTTAACCTGTTAGGGAAGCGAGAGCCAGGAATTTATGGCGCCGAGACGCTTCAGAAAATTAACGACGCCCTGCTAAAAAAGGCTAGTGATTTGGGTGTGAGCCTGACCTTTTTTCAATCTAACCACGAAGGTGCCCTGGTAGACGAAGTTCAAAGTGCTTTAAGCCGTCATCAGGGCATTTTGATCAATGCAGGAGCCTACACGCACACCAGTGTAGCCATTCGCGATGCCATTGCCGCTGTCGCGATGCCCACGGTAGAAGTGCACTTGAGTAATATTTATCAGCGAGAAGCCTTTCGCCATCATTCCTACATTGCGCCAGTTGCCGTCGGCCAAATTAGCGGATTTGGCTCAGACAGCTATCGCCTCGGGCTAGAAGGCTTAGTCCAATATTTGCGCCGCGATTTGCCAGTCGATCCGCCAGTCAGTTCGTAAGTTCATTGGTAAACAAAAGGATTTCTACGCCCTTGGTTTCTGTTGCATCCGCTTCGGCTCGGCCCACCATAAAGTTTTTAAAAACGCCTACTTCTCAGGCTTGGATAAAGCAGGCAATCGCTAATATTGACACTATTTTGCTTGACCATGCTCAATGCGAGCGTAAGGCGGCAGGCACTGCGGTTCAAATGATGTCGCGCTATCCTTCGAGCGATAGGCTGGTGCGCGAGCTGACGGCGATCGCTCAAGAAGAACTCAGCCACTATGAGCAGGTCAACCAGTGGCTCGACAAACGCGGCATTCCGTTGCAGCCCGTTTCGCCGCCGCCCTATGCCGCCGCGCTAAAAAAGTGTGTGCGCCGCAACGAACCTGATCGCATGTTGGACTTTCTGCTCGTTTCTGCGCTGATAGAAGCCCGCAGCCATGAGCGCTTGGGCCTGCTGGGTGAGCACTGCCCAGACCCTGAGCTGGCCAAGTTTTATCGCTCGCTCATGGCTTCAGAGGCGCGGCACTACGGCAGCTACTGGCTGTTGGCGACGACGTATTTTGAGGCTGACATTGTAAACGCGCGCTTAGCTGAGATAGCTGAGCAGGAAAGCGCCATCTTAAGCACGCTGCACCCAGAGCCCAGAGTTCACAGCTAGCCAGCACCCGACAGCTAGAAGATCACAGGGTATAGGAAGAGAAATGCAGGTTTTATTTAAGGACTTTTTGATTCGAGATTGGGAAGTGGGCGATCGCCCGCCAGCCGCTAGCGTGATCAAAACCGTGCTGGCAGAATATGGCTTGGGCTGGGAGGTAAACTGCGGCGGCTGTAGCGATCAAGACGCCGTAGAAGTGGAAAAATACTACTTGGCAACAGGTGGCGAATTTTGGGTGATAGAACGCGCCGAAAAGATTGTTGGCACAGGTGGCTATTACCCCATTGAGCGAGGCCAAAAAGCGGTTGAGGTGCGAAAAATGTACTTGTTACCAGAAGTCCGTGGCTATGGACTAGGCCGTTTTTTGCTCTCTCAGTTGGAGCAAGCCGCCGCTGCTAAAGGCTTTTTGCAAGCTTGGGTAGAGACTGCAACGGTTCTAGAAGAAGCCGTCAAACTATACGAGAAAAACGGCTATCAGCCGATGAGCGGGGTAGAGACAGAACGCTGCGACAAGGTTTATAAAAAAGACATTTCTGCAAAGCGTTCTTTAGAGATATCTGAGACGCTCTTTTAGCTCACCTTTTTTTCAGTCACTAATGTAAGGCTTACCCAAGCGCCTGCGGCGTCATAGCTCCGAATCATCCGTTGGCGAGTGTTGGCATCTAGCAGCCAGCCTATTTCTAAAAACAAAGGCTGACGAGGCGCAATTTTGACCGGACAGGTAACTGAAGCGCCATCGGGCAGCAGCCATACCTGCATAGGCTGAGCGCCTTTGGCAAACGAAATTTTTTGACCGATAGTCTGATCGACAGTTGGATCGACAGCCGTACCGTCAATAGTGCCAACTGAGCTAATAGGTGCGTTGCTCTCTCCAAAGCGAAGGGTCTGACGAATTTTCTGATTGCCTGCTGCTTCAGCTAGGGCTTCAACTGTAAGCTGCGTAGACTGCGTTTGTTCAGGTTGCATATCAGCGTATTGAGTAACCGCTTCACCTTGCCATGTGCCGATCAGATCCAAAATCTTTAGCGGCGATCGCTCAGGTGCGTCGCTACCCTTTAGCTGCTCGCGAATCAAGGTAATTTGCTTGAGTTCGTGAGCTGTATTGAACAGTTGCACGACTCGCAAGCGTCTATCACCTGAAATTAGCCCTAGCTCTGCACCAAACTCTGAAAAAGGCCCCTTTTGGGTAGAGCCTTGAGAAAACGCGCCGTTTTTAAAAAAGAGAGTGGCGCGGTTGAGCGAGCGATATTCTAAAACTTTGGTTTGCTGAGCTTCACCGGGCGGATATCGATGAATTTCCTGCCGCATCGCCTGATTGTTTTCTTGCGGAATCAAGGCCACTACTGTCGGCATGTCCGATAGAACCTGTCCTTGACTAGAGATTTGGGTGAATGACCCTTGCCAACTACCCACGTTTTTGAGCAGTCGCTGCCACTGTGAAGATTGAAGAGAGGATTGAGGAAAGGTTTGGGAAGAACTTTGAGGCGGTAGGGAAGAATGGCTCATGATGACAGCGGTGATATCGCGTAAGGGGACAGAACCCCTCTAAACTGTAAAACGTTCTGACAATGCTGCTAGATCAGCTCGTTAAAATGGGCTGAGCGCTCCGATAATTAAATAGTAATAAGAACAAAAGCCAGATCCACTTTACTGGAACTTTTATGACTTCAGATCCCGCTCAGGTGCAGTTGCTGCCAAATAAGGAAGAGGCCACCGGATTAGGAACGTTTGGCGGCGTATTTACGCCTTCAATTCTGACCATTTTAGGCGTCATTATGTACCTGCGCTTTGGCTGGGTGGTCGGGCAGGTGGGTCTGTATGGAACGATGGCGATTGTGACGATCGCCACGTCTATTACCTTTTTGACGGCGCTTAGCATTAGCGCGATCGCCACTGATAAAGTGATCCGAGCGGGCGGCGCTTACTATATGATCAGCCGCTCACTCGGAATTGAAACCGGCGGCGCAGTCGGCATTCCGCTATATTTTGCGCAGGCGCTGTCGGTGGCTCTCTACACCATTGGCTTTGCCGAAAGCGTTAAGGCCATCTTCCCAGGTGTTTCAATTGTGCTAGTGGCGCTGATTACAACCACGGCGGTGACAGCCTTAGCCCTGATTTCGGCAGACTTTGCCATCAAAGCTCAGTACGTCATCATGGCGGCGATTGTCCTCTCCTTACTGGCTTTAGTCTTCGGCCACGATGTCACCATCGATCCTTCTGATGCGATTGAGGCGGCTAAGGTGGAGCGGGTTGGCTTTTGGGCGGTTTTTGCGGTCTTCTTCCCAGCGGTAACCGGGATTATGTCGGGCGTGAATATGTCGGGCGATCTTAAAGACCCGATTCGCTCCATTCCGCGCGGCACAATTGCGGCGGTGGTGGTGGGCTATGTCATTTATATGGGCATTCCCTTTATCTTAACGATGCGCACCCCGACGGCCTCTAATGCGCTGTTAAACCCGGATATGCTGGTGATGAAGCGGATTGCCTGGGGCGGGCAGCACTTTATTGATTCGATTGTGCTGGGCGTGTGGGGGGCGACGCTCTCTAGTGCGATCGGCAGCATCCTGGGCGCACCGCGAATTTTACAGGCACTAGCGCGCGATAATATTTTGCCCCGTAGCCTGCGCTGGCTAGGTAAGGGCAATGGCCCCACGGACGATCCGCGCTTGGGCACGCTCTTTACGTTGGGGATTGTGCTGGTGGTGGTGACGCTAGGGAGTTTGGATGCGATCGCCCCTGTTCTCTCCATGTTTTTCCTCACCACCTACCTAGTGCTCAACGTCGCTGCTGGCATTGAAGGCTTTTTGCAAAGCCCCTCCTTTCGGCCCACTTTTAAGGTGCACTGGTCGCTCTCACTGCTCGGTGCCTTAGGCTGCATTGGCGTGATGTTTTTGATCAATCCGGTGGCAACTATTGTGGCGCTGTTCATTGTGGCGCTCATTTACGTCTGGCTAGAGCGCAGGCAAATTGAAAGCACCTGGGGAGATGTCCGCCAAGGCGTGTGGATGACCCTCGTGCGCACCGCCCTGCTCAACATTGACGATGACGCCGATCCTAAAAACTGGCGACCTCACCTGCTTGTGCTCTCAGGCACGCCGACCAAACGCTGGTATTTAATTGAAATGGCTCGCGCCTTTACGCATAACCGAGGACTGATAACGGTTGCCAGCATTTTGCCCAGCGGCTCACGCAGCATCGCCCAGCAGGAAAAAGCCGAAGTCACCCTGCGCGACTTCCTTGATCGCAAGGGCGTACAGGCATTTGCCAAAGTTATCACAGCCGATGACCCCTATGTGGGCACCAAGCAGCTTTTAGAAACCTATGGCATCGGGCCACTGGTGCCTAACACTTTGATGATTGGAGACTCCGAAGATTCAACCCCTGATAGCATTGAGCGATATTGCAACACAATTCGCATTTGCCACGGTGCCAAGCGCAACGTGATTATTTTTCGCGGGCATAAAGGTGAGGTTGGAGAAACTGGCGAGGCCGAATCGCTTTTGCCGCCGATGTTTGTGCGCGATGAAAAGCGACAGATAGACGTGTGGTGGGGTGGCTTGCAGTCTAACGGTGGCCTGATGCTGATTCTGGCGTACTTACTGCGGACTAGCTGGCAGTGGCGCAGTGCTGAAATTCGCCTAAAGCTAGTAGTGCCTAATGAAGCAGCGGCGCAGGCGGCTGAAGTCAACATGACCAACCTCACCGAGAGCTTGCGCATTGGTGCGACCTCTGAAGTGATTTTGTCGGAAGGCCGTCCTTTTGAAGATATTTTACAAAAGTCTTCTGCCGATTCTGATCTCGTATTTTTGGGGCTAGCGGTTCCTAAAGAAAATTCGCAAGAATATTACGAAACCCTTCAAAATCGTATTTCAGGACTGCCGCCGACCGTGATGGTACTCGCCTCAGAAAATCTAGACTTTTCTGAGATGTTGCAAAAGGACTAAGGTGCTAGCGTTTTCTAGTCTCGCTGGGGTCGCACTATCGCATAGCGTATGCTGCCATCGGCTCTTTGATGAATCGAATGTACAAATGCTTGAATGTAGAGCGCAACACTCTAGGGGCACCGAAGTCTATAGGCATCAGCTTTTCGGGAAGCTGCCAGTCGCTAATTTTTAGCTCGGCGGGCTGCATCAGGGGAAAGTTAATGTCACAGAGTTCAGGGCACAGCCCTAATCGCTTGGACTCTACCAGCGTAGGCACCTGATTGGGGTCAACGCCTAACACTTCGAGTATCGCTCGATCAAGGGCAAATACATTATTAGAAGCAGCTAGCACACCCAACGCTCTAGGCTCGCCTTTGATTGGCCCGTTGCCTTCATGCGCAATAATGCCGTCAATAATGGTTAGCTCGGGCGCAATGGCTTTAGCTGTTTCTACTAGCATGGTGCCAAAACGCTGGCGATCTTTTCCGGCTTCCATGTGCCACCAGGCTTTCATTTTTCCAGGTACGCAGCCAAAGAGATTTTTGACGCCCAAGGTCATCGTGAGCTGAACGTGAGACTTTACTTTGGGCAGGTTGATTACCACATCGGCTTCCATGGCTTCTTTGGAGAGCAAAAAATTGTCGAAGTCTTTACTGTTTAGCGGGTAGCGCTTGCCGTGCATTTCGACAATGGGCAGGTTGGCTTTGTTAGTCCATTCCAGCAGGCCGTTGGCTTCGGCGACGCCGCGAGCGCTGCCAAAAGCGGGACTATCGCCTAAAAACGGATCGCCGCCAGCGGCCTGCACCATTTTGGCAACGCAGTAGACCACCTCGGGGCGAGTGGTGCATTCTTTGGTGGGGCGTGAGCCGGTGAGCAGGTTGGGTTTTAGCAGGACGCGATCGCCCTTCTTTACAAAATGCGTCATCCCTCCGAGCGGTGCCAGCAAAGCTTCTAACTGCTGATGCAGCGCGTCTGTCTCGTAGGTGTTGGCGCTGATTAAGCTGACAGAAGGACTTACCGATGACATAGTTTTTTCTACTTTTGTTGATGGTCTAACATGCCCATGTCGCTTCATAATAGGCTTTCTTAAGCTTTTCACGGGCTTATCATAGGGACATTTCTTTCAATGCTAACTTTTTGGGCCAAAACCAGCGGCACCTGGGTGAATGTTGCTTTTGTGCTGATCGGTACGGGCTGCGGGGTTTTGCTGCGCGATCGCCTATCTCATAAGCTTCAGGCCATTATCACGCAGGCGGTTGGCCTTACCACTATTTTTATCGGGGTTTCTATGGCCAGTGCCCTGTCGCAGGCTAAGTCAGGGCAGGTAGAGGGCGTGATTTTGGCGCTGCTGGCGCTGGTGGTGGGCGGGTTGTTAGGCGAGTGGTGGCAGCTCGAAAAGCAGCTCATTACGCTGGGCGATTGGCTTAAGGCGCAATTTCGGGGCGGCAGTCGCTTTACTGATGGGTTTGTGGCGGCGAGTCTGTTGTTTTGCATTGGCCCGATGGCGATTTTGGGCAGTCTTAACAACGGCTTGCTGGGCGATCGCACGATTTTGGTGGTTAAAAGTACAATGGACGGCTTGGTCTCTATCGCGCTGACCGGCACGTATGGAATTGGGGTAGGGTTTTCGATTATGCCTGTTTTGCTTTATCAAGGCGGCCTCTCTCTTCTGGCTAGCCGCCTAGCTGCTGTCATTCCTGATCCGGCCACTGCGCCTAGTATTTTACTGGTGAGCGGCATCGGCGGCATTATGATTTTGGGCTTGGGCCTAAACCTGCTAAACGTTCAAAAAATTCAGATTGCTTCGTTTTTACCCGCTTTGGCGTTAGGGCCGCTGATTAGCTGGCTCGCTCAGAGGATGCTGCCGTAATCGGAGACATCGCCGAGGATGCAGGATCGGATGTATATTGCAGCCACCGATACACTATCAAGGCCATCATCAGCGCTGCGCCCACGCTGTTGATTCCTAACAAAAGCGTAAAGCCAAACAGCTTTTGCGCCTGCAACAAAGGATAAATCCAAACTCGCGCTTCTCCGTCGAACTGGTTGTATAGCCAAAAGGCCAGCCGCACAACGCCCAAAAAGGCCAGCCAAACTGCGCTGTCGGATAGGAGTAGCTGCGCCCACTGCCCCATTACATCGGCAAAGGCTAGCGCTAACGGCATAGAGCGTTTAGAGACTTCTAGCAGCAGTAGGGCAGGTAAAGCCAGCGCGATCGCCCAGCACCAAGGCGCAAATTCAGGTGCAGACTGGCTCAGCTTCAGCCGCGTTTTATAGCGCAGGTAGCGCTCTGAAAGAACAGATGTTTGCCCGCGCGCTTCTGCAATGAGATCATTCTCCCAGTAGCCAATCTCATAAATGCACCAGTAGCTGAGTACGAGCAGCAGCAAGCTCGCCGCATTGACGCCGGGATGAGGGCTCAAAAGGCTTAGCGCCATGGTGAGAAAAAGCCAGTGCCAAAGCAGCACAAATCTGAGGAAGTGTGCTTTGTTCGGATGCTTGACTTTTTCAGCATAAAACAAGGGTAGATAAACATCGGCCATTGCGGGCATGTATTGAGCCTCGGGCCACACCACCCAGCAGGGGGTTTTGACATGAGCCAGCAAAGGAGCGTCCTGGCTAGAGTCGGTAATGGCGATCGCCCTCGCAACTACCGCCCCTCCTAGCGCCGCTCCAAGCATGGCATATTTGCCTTTGGCTCGGTCTTGAGCACCCTGCCAAAAGCGACAGGCAATGACACGTGGCTTGCTATCACCCTTTAAATTGCTCTGTTGATCGGCCTGCTGAAGCCTTGGCTGATTGAGGGCTCTCGGCAGATGCTTCAGCAGCGGGTTCACAATTGGCGCAAATCCGAGCGTAGCGACTACTATCTGAGGGCTTGGGCTTTGGCCTAGCGATCGCACCAGCGGCCAGTTCCAATGCGCCTTGGCCAACGTCTTAGCCCGCCACCGCCACAGTAGCAGCGTCCAGGGAAATACCAGCGTTGCCAGCAGCACTAGCAGCCAGTCTCTAGAAATACTTTCAGACCTAAATTGTGAAGGTAAGTAGCGCCATGGCTTAAGTGCCTTTAACCCTCGTAAAAAGAGCGCCCCTAAAAACCGAGGATAAATAGAATTAAGATATTCTTCAGTAGAGTTGCGAAGAAACAATGTTTCATCAAAATCTACAATAATCAAGCTTTCTTCCGTTGCAGACTGCACCGCTTCAATTGTTTCTGCAATCGTTTCTATTGTCTTTGAATTTGGTTTTATGCTTATTTTTGGGCTTGCTGTGCGATCGCCCGTCAAAGCATCTACTTTCGATGACATATCTACACAGGACATTACGCTTGGTGTTTGGGTGAGCGATCGCAAGCAAAAAAGCCTGTATGCGCTACCACTATTACCATGCTGACACAGCTCTCCAGTGAAATTACCTAACGGCTTATTCTTCACTTCATCAGAGAATAAAGAAATCTCTTAAAACTGAAACACTGCTTGTCGCGCATTCGTTAAACCATTAGCCGCGAAAAGACGTCCGATAGATATCAACAGATATGAAGTGACACGCTGATCCTTATGCAAACTTGACAATAATGCGGAGCATATAGCCCTGATCCGGCGATAAACTGACGTACATAGATACAAATGTTGAGTTACATAGCCTGGTGATAATTCTCTAGAAAAACCTAGTATCTCACGACTATTAGCTTCTATTTAAGGGAGTATCTATGACCGTATCAGTCGCTAAAGCACTGCTAACAACTGAGCTAAAAACTGAAGACCAGCCCTCCGAATTTTGGAAAGGATCAGATGTATATAGACACTGCCTTGCTGCCAACGAGAAAGGCTTACAGCATGACCCTTTATACATCTATGGCTATGAGTTTTTGGGCATGGCCTACAGCGTTTATCTTCACAGCGTGATTGAGAAGATAGAACAGTTTGGTATTAATCACGTGATGTTTGTTGCGCGCGAAGGTTACCTGTTCCAAAAAATATATGACATTTTGAAGCCCTCGATTGCCACCGCTTCCACAGCTGCCCAGGTTACGACTCAATACGCCTATCTTTCTCGCGTTTCTACCTTTTTGGCGTCTGCGCCGCAGCTAACAACTCGTGAGGTAGAGCTAGGGCTCGATAAGCCTAACCAGCAAGGGCTGTGGAGCATATTAAAAACGTTTAATCTGCCGATAGAAGAGTTTAGCGGGCTGGCAGAGGCGCATGGACTTACGATGCAAGCTCCTATTGCTAACTATTGGACTGACCCAACGCTAACCAGTTTTTTGAGCGACATGCGAGTGCAGTCATTAGTGCGTAGACACCATCGAGAGGCGCATGAAAAGCTGTCAGGCTACTTGGGCCAGTGCCAGTTTTGGGGTGAGAACCGCAAGGTTGCGTTAGTGGATATTGGCTGGCATGGAACAATTCAAGATAATTTGGTGCGCGCGTTCAACCAAAGGCCCGATTTCCCACTCATCTACGGCCTTTATTTTGGCCGTCGCCAACTGAAAACGTTTTTGAAGTATTCGGGCTCATTTTCTCATGGGCTCATTTTTGACGATCGCCAAAGGCGGATCAACGCAGAGAGCATCAATAGCTGCGTTGAGCTGTTTGAGAAGGGCGCGGGTGCCCCTCACGCTTCTACTATTGGCTACACCTATTCAGATTCAGGTAGAGTGCAGCCTACGTTTAAACCCGATTGGCAGCGATCGCGCCAGGGTGAGCTAGCTGCCGATGCTGCCGTAGCCGTGATGCAGCAGGGTGCTTTAGACTTTGCCCAGCAGTATGGCGCGCAGTTTCAAGCCAAATCGTTCACTGCTGGGTCTATGAAGCCCTTTTTAGAAGCACTCACAACCCGCTATATTTCTTTCCCAACCTATCAAGAAGCGCTTTTAGTCTCTACTCAGCTCGGTCAGCAGGCCGATGACATGGGTGAAGATAGCTTAAAAAGAGTGACCATCGCGCCTGATGAGTTTTGGCAGCGGGTTAAAACTAAAGACTTTAAAGCGGCAGTCAGGTGTTTTCGATCTGCCCATTGGAATGCAGGCAGCGCCCGACTGTTAAAAATACCTGGCCTACACCTGCTCTATCTGCTCAAGCGATTTCTGTCCTTTTAAGCTCACATAGCTTAAGAAGCGCTTGATTAGGTTCTATTTTCTTAATTTTTTATTGTTTATCGCCCCAAGTAAAGGAAGTATAGTTTTTATGACTGCTGTAATTCTTATAAATCGAATAGATCGCAATTTAGTAGACCCTGACTTAGAGATTGCACGTCACTATCTAACGGATCTCTCGAAGGCGATCGCCTCCGGGCGCAGCTATGCGGCGGCTATTTTGCCGCTCAAGGTCAAGCTAGAAAACGCGGTCTGCGATTACGAAGCTTCACATCATGCAAAAGCCGCCTCTGCAGATTGCTTTGAGGACGGCATGGCTAAGCGTTCAGATCTGCTGTGGCTCTGCAATCAATGCAAATACTACTTGAGCGCATCGCATCGCGCGAACGATGGCCTATTAGCCAGTATAGAGTCCAGTACGGAACCAGATCGGGGGCTTTGGCAGGTAAGGCGAGCATTTTTGGCGATCGCCTTCCTTAAGCTAATTGCCTTTGCCCGTAACTGGCTGCCAGGATCAAAAGTTGTCTCTTTGTCCCGGCAAGATATTTGGCCAGGAATAAGGCTTTGGTATAAATAAAAAAGCCCCTCTAGAAACTCTAAAGGAGGCTTTTTTACGATGGTGGCGGGGCATGGATTTGAACCATGGACCTTCGGGTTATGAGCCCGACGAGCTACCAGACTGCTCTACCCCGCGATATATGCGCTCTGTGACTTATTTCTATAGCTTATAGAATTCATCAGCGCCTAACGAGTATAGCGCGTCACCACCCAGTTTTGGGCCAAGCACAAAAATATTTTTTAGCTGACGATCGTTTCGCCTTCAATACGTTGAATCAACGGTGCTAAATCAACGGCAGATCGCCGACGACATCTAAACGGCTGTATTTTCCTGGCATCATAAATTTTTCAGCTAATGCCTCTGAAACATCAGGCGTAATCCAGCCGAGCTGCTTGAGCAAATACACCGCAGTTGCATACTTCGCTCGTTTGGAGCCATCCACTACTTTAATTGCAATGCCTAAGCCATCACCCACTCGGCCTATGCACTGAATGCCCTGCGCGCCCGACTTGCTCACCAGCGCCCCCTCACTTAAGTACATGAGCTGTGAATCGAAGCCGTCTGGCCCTGAAATCATCATCGGGTGGTTGGTCATCGCTCGGGTAATGCGCTCCATATCGAGGCTATCACCAGAGGCAAGCTTGGCGTAAAGGGTTGCCATTTGGCTGATTTGCATCAAGTAAGTCGGCGCGCCGCAGTTGTCGTGAGCGCAAATGAATTCATCAGCGGGCATTCCTAGCAGCTCAGAAACCTTGGCAAGAATTAGCTTTTGAACGGGGTGCGATCGCTGCGTGTAGTTATCCAACGACCAGCCTTTGTGCTTGCACACTGCCAGCATCCCGGCGTGCTTGCCCGAACAGTTGTGCGCCAGCGGCGTATTTTTGCCATTGGGCGTTGGGCACTGCAGCGATAGCGGCTCGACATCGCTGCGCCAAAGAATGTTAAAAGCCTGACGAATTTGGCCGAGGTTGCCCTGGTGCGAGCTGCAAATAATTGCCAGATCTTTATCGGTTAGGTTGAAATAATCGAGCGTGCCTGTCGTCGTCAGCGATAGCGCTTGAAAAGGCTTTAGAGCAGAGCGAATAAACGTGCCAAACTCAGCATCGCCAGCGCTGGCCAGCACCCGACCGCGATGGTCACAGGCGACAGCATGAACCTTGTGAACAGATTCAACAATGCCCTCCCTAAGCAACTGCACGTCAAGCGGCAACGAGGACTGGCGGCTCACCCTATTCATAAGTTTCAATTTCCGGTGGAGTGTCTTGTGAGTGTCTCAAATAAACTGCCAGGTGACCAGGCTAAAAGAGATAATGCCTAAAATAACGGCAAATGTTTTTTGCATTCGCAGCATCAGCGGCTTAACTTCGTAGTTGGCAATCAGGCGATCGCGCGTTACCACCGCTTCTGGCTTGTCCCAGATTTGGCCGTCGTACCAGCCAGATTCTTCGTAGGGCACGGCTGCTTGTGAGAGGCGATCGCACACATGTCGCCAGCCTACATACATCTGCACCAGGGCCAGCGTTGGCAGTATTAGCGCGCCTAAGGAGCCGCTGATAATAAACTGGGGCAGTAGCTTGCTAGGCATAAAGCTAACGGCGGCCATTGGGCCAACCACCAGCCAGCTAAACAGCCACAGGCCAATAATCGGCACCAAATATCCTCCCAGGCGGCGGGCACCCCAGCTATAAAACCATGATTCGCTCATGCTTTCATATTCTTTAATCGGAATTTGATCTATAGGCACCGGGCAGCCAGCATTAAGGGCGCTTTTTTTGGTTTTGCCGTTCATTTTGCCGTTAGATGGGTCGTTGGTTTGGCCGTTGGAGGAGCCGTTCATCGTGTTTAGCGAGCTATTTTAGCGGAGCAGATGATAGGGTGTTTTGCGCAGGTTTGGGCATATCGGGCACGAAGGGAATGCGCTCGGCGTGACCCCAAAAAGCTTCTAAGTCATAAAAGTCGCGATCGTCGGGCATAAAAATATGAACGATGACTTCACCGTAGTCCTGCAGTACCCAGCGGCCTTCGCTCGTGCCTTCGGTTCTAATCGGCACTCTTTCAAATTCGTCTTCTATCGCGCCTTCAATTGAGTTGGCGATCGCCCGCACCTGAACATTAGAAAAGCCGGTGACAATCACAAAGTAGTCAGCCAGATAAGAGACATCTCCCGTTTGCAAAATAGTGATGTTACCCGCCTTGCGGTCATCAGCAGCAGCAGCGATCGCCAGCGCCAGCGCTTTAGCCTCTTCATCTACCGGAGCCCTCAGCTCGTCGTCAATAATAGGGCGCAGATCGGATGCCTCTGGTGGCGCTGCATCAGGACTCATCGAACCATACTCTTCTGAATCAGGCATATTAGCGAACGTTTTTTCAGCCATCACTTTGGTCTTGGATTGGGAGAAATCACTCAAAAGCTCAAATCCTCATCTATATATAAGCTAAACGATCTATGCTATCCATCTTACTGAAAACCCTATCGTTTATAACCATCGCTTTATCAGGCTTGACACAGCTCATAGAGTCTGTAACATTTCCTCATATTCTATCGGGTTTCTCCTTGCGACCGTGAGGGATAATCCTTTTGTAAATGCTTTTGTAAATGGAGCCGTTGAGCTTTGATTATCGGGCTCTTTTGGGGACTGGCGTTTGGAGCGCTAGTGGCATTGCTAGTGTATTGGCTGATGAGGCAGCGCCTTGAGCGACTGCTGAGCGCACTGCAAAATAATCAGCGGCGATCGCAGCAGTTAGAAAGTGAGCATGAAATTCGCCTGCGGGCCGCTACCGATCAGCTTCAGTCAGACTATGAACGGCAGCTCGCCGAAAAAATAGAATACTATCAAGACCATCAAATTTTGCAAGTTGAGCTGATGGAGCTAGACTTTACCACCCGCATTCGCGTTTTAGAACATGCTTTTAATCGTGAATTAGAAACGCCAATCTAAGCATCGAAACGGTGATTAAAGTAGCCGCAAATAGCGGCAAAACTTACCAGAGGCCGACTACAAACTGTAGACTTGTTAAGGACAACTTTTTAAGGACTGCTCTATGACCCGTGCAATTATGGAAACGAATAAAGGCACCATTAACCTAGATTTGTTTGACCAAGACGCTCCCAAAACAGTAGAAAACTTCGTCAAGCTCTCTAAAGACGGCTTTTATGACGGGCTCGCCTTCCACCGGGTTATTCCTAACTTTATGGTGCAAGGTGGCTGCCCACTCGGTACGGGCACGGGTGGCCCCGGCTACAAAATCAAAGACGAAATTAACGATAACAAGCACGAAGCTGGTAGCCTTTCGATGGCACATGCGGGGCCAAACACAGGCGGCAGTCAGTTCTTCATTTGCCACGAAGCCCAACCGCACCTAGACGGCATTCACACCGTTTTCGGCAAAACTGAAGACATGGACGTGGTGAACAAAATTGCCAAAAGCGACAAAATCGTCTCTGTGAAAATAGAAAACTAACGCTCCACCTCAGCTAAAGTGGGAGACCCCAGAGACATGATCCTTATCT
>JBARVS010000405.1:0-6294 GCA_049646385.1 Phormidesmis sp.
AGATGTCATTGAACTTTCATACAGTCAGGATGAGTATTTTGTTACAATAATCACACTATATAGATCTTTCTCTATAGCCACCGTTTTACAGCTCCCCCATACCACACTAGCGAGAGGCGTCGCCCTATGGCAATTACTCAGTCCAAAAACTCCGTCGTAATTTCACCGTCAATTTTGTCTGCCGACTTTAGCCGTTTGGGTGAAGAGATTCGCGCGGTTGATGAAGCGGGTGCCGACTGGATTCACATTGACGTAATGGACGGTCGCTTTGTGCCCAATATCACCATTGGCCCGATGATTGTCGAGGCCGTCCGCCCGCTCACCAAAAAGCCTCTGGACGTGCACCTGATGATTGTAGAGCCCGAGAAGTATGTTGAGGACTTTGCCAAGGCGGGCGCTGATATTATTTCGGTGCACTGTGAGCACAATGCTTCACCTCATTTGCATCGGACGCTAAGCCAGATTAAAGAATGCGGTGCGCTCGCTGGCGTCGTGCTCAACCCTGGCACTAGCCTTGATATGATTGACTACAGCCTGGAGCTATGTGATTTGGTGCTGATTATGAGCGTCAATCCTGGCTTTGGTGGTCAGAGCTTTATTCCTGGCGTATTGCCCAAAATTCGTCAGCTCAGGGCGATGTGTGATGAAAGAGGGCTAAACCCTTGGATTGAAGTCGATGGCGGCTTGAAGTCTCACAACACCTGGCAGGTGCTAGAGGCAGGTGCCAATGCAGTCGTGGCAGGCTCTGCTGTATTTAAAACCGATGACTATGCCGATGCTATTAGCAGCATTCGCAACAGCAAGCGCCCCGAACGCGAGCTTGCAGCCGTGTAAAAACAGCCGCATAAAAAGCGCATAAAAGCACAGAACTGCTGCTATAAAAGGCCGTACCCTATTTGAGTATGGCCTTTTTTCTTAGCGGTGGCTTACAGATTCTACAACCTGCGAAACGTTGCAAAAATGCACTGCGAAAACGGGCATTCTGATAGCTGTGAGCTGGCTATGCCGACTCACGCAGCCCAGTTTCCCAGTATGCCTGCAACCTTTTGCTTATGCCGTCTATCGAACAAAGAGTTAACCAAATATTGGCAGCTCGTCAAATTACGAGAACCGATCAGGATTTCTTAATGGCGGTGTTTGCCAGCGGAAAAATTAGCGCTGATGACGAGGCGCTTATTAACAAAATTTACGAAGCGCTCAACGCAGGCCGACTCAGGGTGGTGGAGTGAGGCGTAAAGTAACGCAAACAGTAGAATAAAAAGCCCATGACGAGGATTGAACTCGTGACCTCACCCTTACCAAGGGTGTGCTCTACCACTGAGCCACATGGGCAAAGGCTGCGACGAGGTGGTGGGCCAGGCTGGATTCGAACCAGCGTAAGCATAGCTAGTGGATTTACAGTCCACCCCCATTAACCACTCGGGCACTGACCCACGCCATCTGCTGCCTTTTTACGGCTTATAAAATGTAGCATACGATGCGCCTTGAGTGGGCATTAAAAAAGAACCCCAAAAACATACTCCCAAAAACATACTATGGATCGATGCGATCATGAGCGGTGCTCTCTAACGTATTGAGATCTCGCATGTATTGAGATTTTTGGGAAAAAGAGTATGCCATCTGCATTAGATATTGACGTTGCTTTTGAGCGCCTGGGCAAGGTTGTGCAGGCGTATCCGCGCGCGGCAATGTTTCAGCTTGCTGAGGAAGGCTATGACTCGCCGTTTGAGCAGCTTATCTCCTGCATGATCTCAATCCGCACGTACGATGAAGTGAGCCTGCCAGTGTCGCGGCGGCTGTTTGCGGTGGCCAATACGCCTGAGGCGATGAGCCAGCTATCGGCAGCAGATATTGAGCAGCTAATTGCGAAGAGCACCTATGCGGAGAGGAAGGCGGCGCAGATTTTGGCGATCGCTCAAACCCTCGTGCAAACCTACGGCGGCGAGCTGCCCTGCGATGAGGAAACGATGCTGGGCTTTAAAGGCGTTGGCCCTAAGTGCGCTCATCTGGCGCTGGGCATTGCCTGCCAGCAGCCTTACATCAGCGTGGATGTGCATGTGCATCGGGTGATGAACCGCTGGGGCTATGTGCAGACAAAAACCCCTGAGAAAACCACAAAGGCGCTAGAAGCCAAGCTGCCCAAGACTTATTGGATTGAGACTAATCGGCTGCTGATGCCGTTTGGTAAGAACATTTGCAAGGGGCAATATCCGCAGTGCGATCGCTGCCCACTAGCAGACATGTGCCCTCAAATTGGTGTAGCTTAGCCAACCTGTAGACTGGTGGATACGCCTACTGGCTGGACGCCTTTGTTTTGTTTTTATTCCAGTGCCGAGCGATATGCCGGATAAAAGACGCGATCACCTTGGCAAAAGCTGACTGTGGCTGGCTTGATTTTATGTATGATTGACGGCACATTTAGAGAGCGTGCGGCTTTGAATAGTGCTTGGTTAATGTATCCGAGGTGGACAAGATGACAGCAATACAGAGCCGCAGCAGTCAACCAGCTCAGCCAGTACCCTCTGGCATTCGTGATAATCATCGGCGAGGGTCGGTGGGTGCGTTCTTGCAAGAGCGTATTCAAGATCGTTCAAAGCTGGCTATTGTATCTGCTTATTTTACTATCTACGCCTATGCAGAGCTAAAGCGAGAGCTAGAGGCTATTGAGGAACTGCGCTTTTTGTTTGGGGAGCCACGGTTTGTGCGATCGCTCGATCCGGCACGAGTGGATAAAAAGTCTTTCAAGATAGAGGATGAGGGGCTATCGCTACAGAATCGGCTAAAGCAAAAGCGGTTGGCTAAAGAATGTGCCGAGTGGATTCGAGAGAAGGTTCAGATTCGGTCAATTCAGCAGGTGAATTTGCTACATGGCAAGATGTATCACGTGAGTCCGCCGAACAATGGCAGAGCAGATGCCATCATGGGCAGCTCTAACTTTACGGTGCGCGGACTGGGATTAGGAGAAGCTGGTAACAACATTGAGCTGAATCTTGAGGTGCAAGATAAGCGCGATTTGTCTGATTTAAAGGCATGGTTTGAGGAGGTGTGGGAAGACGAATCGCTAGTTGAAGATGTAAAGCCTGACGTGCTTCAGTATTTAGAACAGCTTTATCAAAACCATTCTCCTGAGTTTATTTATTTCAAAACGCTGTTTCATATTTTCGAGCAGTTTTTAGCAGATCAAGACCTGAGCGGGTTACTTAGTCAGCAGAATCAGCTTGTGGATACGGAGATTTGGGAGGCGCTGTTTGAGTTTCAAAAAGATGGCGCTCGGGGAGCAGTGAATAAGATTTTGACTCATAATGGCTGCATTATTGCCGATAGCGTGGGCCTGGGCAAGACGTATGAAGCGTTGGCAGTGATTAGGTATTTTGAGCTGAGGAACTACCGCGTATTGGTGCTGTGTCCTAAGCGGCTAAGAGAGAACTGGACGGTGTATCAAGCGCAAAATAATAGTGAGCTGAATCCCTTTGTAAATGACCGCTTTGGCTATACGGTACTTTCGCATACTGACCTGAGCCGTGAAAGTGGAAAGGTAGGCGATATTGATTTGGCTACCTTAAATTGGGGAAATTATGACCTGATTGTGATTGATGAGTCGCATAATTTCCGCAATAATACGCGGGGTCGCCGAGATGAGGACGGTAACGTAATTCGGAAGAGTCGCTATGAGCGGCTGATGGAAGATATTTTGCAGCGTGGATTGAAAACTAAGGTGCTGTTGCTGTCGGCGACGCCTGTGAATAACGACTTGGGCGATTTGCGCAATCAGCTATATTTGCTAACGGAAGGAAAGGACAATGCGTTTCAAGAAAGTATTGGTATTCGCAGTATGCGGTCGTCGCTGACGACGGCTCAAAAGACTTTTATTAAGTGGTCGAAGAAGAAGGGCGATCGCAGAACTGGCGATTTATTAGAACAGTTGAGTCCTGCGTTTTTTAAGCTGCTGGATGAGTTGACGATTGCGCGATCGCGTCGCCATATTCAAACGCATTATCCTGAAACCATTGCTCGGCTGGGTGGGTTTCCGACTAGAGCAGTCCCTAACTCTGTATTTGTTGATCAGATTGATCTGCGACGGCGGTTTTTGTCTTTTGATCGAATTAACGAAGAGATTTCTCAGTATCAGCTAGCGCTATTTAATCCGATTAAGTATGTGCTATCAGAGTTTCAGCCTTTGTATAACGATACGGGGACTGTGTTTAAGCAGAGCGATCGCGAGCACTACCTAGTCGCGATGATGAAGGTCAATTTCCTCAAGCGGCTGGAAAGTTCGGTAAAAGCGTTTGCGATTACGATGGATCGCACGATTGAGAAAATTGAAGCGCTAATGAACCATCTTCAGGAATTTGTGAGTAAAACGGGTGAAGATGAGGAGATTGAGATTGATTCGCCTTTTTTTGACCAGGATGCTGCTGAAGATGATGAGCTATACGCGCTGATGCAGGTGGGTAAGAACCGAGTTTATAAGCTGGATGACATGGACGTTCGGGCATGGCTGAAGGACTTGGGGAAGGATCGCGACCAGCTTTTAACGTTGTTTAACAGTGCCGAAACGGTGAACCCCAGTCGGGATGCCAAGCTCAATCAGCTTAAGCAGCTTATTGGGGCAAAGGTTAGCAGCCCTACAATTAACAAGCTGGACGAAGCTAATCGTAAGGTTTTAGTATTTACGGCTTTTGCCGATACAGCGATCTACTTGTATGGCGCTTTGAAGCCGTGGGCGCGTAAGGAATTGGGCGTGCATATCGCGCTGATAACAGGAACGGCGTCAAATAATCGGGCGACTTATGGAAAGGCGGATTATTCGCAGATTTTGACTAATTTTTCGCCTCGGGCGAAGGGGCGAAGTCGCATTCCTTCTATGGTTGGTGCCGAAGAAATTGACCTGCTAATCGCAACGGACTGTATTTCTGAGGGCCAGAACCTTCAGGACTGCGATTATTTAATCAATTACGATATTCACTGGAATCCGGTGCGGATTATTCAGCGGTTTGGCCGGATAGATCGCATTGGCAGCCAGAACCATGCGGTGCAGATGGTGAATTTTTGGCCGACGGATGATTTAGATAAGTATATTAAGCTGCAAAGCCGGGTGGAGGCGCGGATGGCGCTGGTGGATGCAACGGCGACGCAGGAGGATAACTTGCTGGCAACAGAGACGATTAAGGAGGAGTTGCAGTACCGCGATCGCCAATTACTACGCATGAAGGATGAGGTACTAGACCTA
This sequence comes from Phormidesmis sp., assembly GCA_049646385.1. GTDB lineage: Bacteria > Cyanobacteriota > Cyanobacteriia > Phormidesmidales > Phormidesmidaceae > Phormidesmis. The sequence goes on from JBARVS010000405.1 coordinate 5,231, forward strand.
GAGGACTTCAACGAGAGCATTTCGCTGACGGATTTTACGCTGGATGACTTTCGGATGGAGCTGAATAAGTTTATTGAGGCGAATAAGGGAGTTTTACGAGATGCGCCTTTGGGACTGTATACGGTGGTGCCGACAAATCCTGAGTACCCGGTGATTCAGCCTGGGGTGATTTTTTGTTTGAGGCAAAAAGGGAAGGTGGGTGCGAGCCAGGTGAATCCGTTGCAGCCGCATTTTATGGTGTATGTGGGGGATGACGGTGAAGTGAGGCGATCTTTTGCACAACCGAAGCAGATTTTGGATATTTATCGACTGCTGTGTTCGGAGCGGACGGTGCCATACGATAAGCTGTGCGATTGGTTTGATGTGCAGACAAATCAGGGGGCGGAGATGGCGGTGTATGACGAGCTGCTAGAGAGGGTAGTGAGGTCGATTGCACAGACGACGCGAAGAAGGGAAAGGTCGCAGCTTCAGGTAGACCGGAGTGCGGTGCTAACGGACGTGCAAAAGCAGGTAAAGGATACGACTGATTTTGAATTAATTACGTGGCTGGTGATTCAGGATGAGGGTGCGATCCGGTAATTCGGGGTAGGCTAGGCCAGAAGGCTAATCAAGCCGGGTTGATTGACACACAAAGAATCTAATACGACTGCTGATGAGCAAACAGGATCTGGCGCTGAAGCAAAGCATTGAAGAGGGCATAAGGGCGTTTAAGCAGGGAGATTTGACGGCCTGTAGTTTGGCGTTGTTTGGGCAGTTGGGCTATCGCACGGATAAGCGGCTAGACGAGGAGGATACTTCGCCGGAGGGCTTTTTGGGTGACTTTGACAGGGAGGAATTGCTAAACCGTGAGAAGGCGCTGGTAGATGAGTGGAGGATGATTAGCCTGCTGTTTCAGGTGACTAAGGATGAGATTGTTGGCGGCAATCAAATGCGGATTGACTTTGGCAGTAATAATCGCTTTGAGGAGTCGATTATTGAGTCTTATCTGTTTTTGGGGTTGGCGTTGAATGGGGATCAGTATAGCCGGACGGCGCTATCGACGATTACCCGCGAGCTAAATAAGC
>JBARVS010000406.1:0-4825 GCA_049646385.1 Phormidesmis sp.
GGCGGCGATTGGGCCAAACTTGCTAGAGAATGGCTCTCTCTTCATGGCGTGAGCGTACCTGAGCACAAGGAAGCCGCTCAGTTCAAGTTCAAAATAGCCAAGGTGCCAGTATCTCAGGCTGTCTCGAACCAGCAGGCCAAGAAACAGCAGACTAAAGCGGAATGGCTAGCTGAGCAGCGGGTTGAGCGCGATCGCAAGGCATACGCTCAAATTGCTCAGATGATTGGTGTAGAAGCCGCGATAAATACCAACAGCGACGACTACAAAGACCAGGCGCGTGAGGTTCTCTACCAGCCACTTAAGAAACATCTGAAGTACGAAACTCACGGCGAACTCATCAGCGGATTTGCTGAAGAGATGAAGCCAACGGACGGGCGATCGCTACTGGCTTACGATTGCTCGCAGGGCACCGGCAAATCAAATAATGCTCTTATTCCCCCGGCGCTACAGGTAGCCAAGGACGGCGGGCGGGTGCTCATCATCGTGCCGACTAGAGGACTTGCCAAGGAATTTAAGGGGCGCATCAACGAGCGAGCTGGTGATGGTATTGCAGCAACCCACTTAGATGAGAAATACTACAGTGCCTCTGTTGTCGTAACCTGCCCTGAATCGGCCTATAAATTCAAGGGCCAAAAGTTTGATCTCATCCAGATCGATGAAGCCAACGAAGGCTCACACCGTATCGAGAGCGCAGAGCTAGGCAACGCAGGGCCGCAAAGTTTGGCAGCATACCGAAAGCTGTTACCGATGGCTCAAACAGTAGCGATCGCCACGGCTGCAATGAGCGGGTGGACACTGGCAGCAGTGCAAACTATCGGCGGCTTCACACCTGAGGAAACACAGCTACAGCGGCGCGTCAGACCTGCTACCGAGATGCGGATTACTGAGTACAGCAATTTCTATCAGTGGCTACAGCAAATCATCAATGCACTGCGTAGCGGAAAGCGGGTTTCAATCCCGACCGGGAGCCAGGGCAAAGGCCGCGCTATTGATAGAGTTTTGCGGGCTCTCTTTCCAGAGAAAGGGGGTGTTGTGATGGATGGCAAAGCGACAATAGATAATCTGCGAAAGCAGTTTTTGGCTAGTCCCGATGACTTTTTGAGCGGAAAGCGAGCCAAGCAAGACGGTTCGCACGATCCAGCAGCGTATTTGGTCGGGAAGCAGCCCGATTGGTTTATCTTTTCACCCGTCATTAATAGCGGCGTAAGCATTGAAGGCCAACATTTTGATATTCAGTTTGAATATGTGACGCCACACGAAGGGGCGCAAAGTGCAAGCCAGCGTGGTGAACGGGTTAGATCAGCTATCGGGCGTGATGGCGCTATCACTGAGCGGCATGTCTACTTTAGCCAGCAGGGAGCGCCGACGCTCGAAGCCTATCCCGATGCGCTGAGCTGGCAGTATTGGGCCGATGCGCTAACAGATGAAGCTAACGCCCCGGTAGGCGCGGCGGCGGCATTAGCTAAGGCATTAGGCGCAACCAAGGCACTGAAGCCAATAGAGCAGGAGGCTGAGAAGTTTGCAGCCATGCGGCCAAACCTCCCTCATTTTCTAGCGCTCAAAGCGTTTGAAATTATCTTTAAGAAAGAGCTTTTGCATGAGGACTGGCAGCGCTACGGCTGGCAGGTATCGCAAGCCGCTAAGCCCGATGGCATCGAAGCTAAGCAGATAGCAGAGCTAGAAAGTTTAGTCCAATCGGTTCGCATCGGCCTAATCAGGCAGCAGGGCCGAACGTTCAAGAAGACTAGAACTAGAGAGGCAGAAGGCGAGATAGAAGAAATCAGCAACACTTTTCAGGCAGCACGGGCCGCAAAGTTTCAGCTTGAACGCCTGATAGGAAAAGGGTATCTCTCTCAGCAAGATGACGGCTTTTTCACCGCTTGGGCCGCTGACAAGAGCGCTGATAATCCTGGTGTTCGTGCCGTCGTTCGCTCTCAGCTACTGGCGATCGCCGTCAGCGACCCGGATTGCTGGCAGCAGATTGAGCAAATGAAGGCGCTGAAGTTCTTAGCCGGTAAGCCAGATGCAGACAGTGATTTATTTTGGAGCCTGCCAGAACTGCCAGCAGCTGCACGGGATATTGAATTAGCGGGCATCATTGCCAGGTGCCCTGGTGTGGCTGAAGTTGTCAGCGGAAAAATGCAGCAGTGGACGAATAAAGATCCACAGATTATCGCGGCGGGCCTCTACCTGATTGCTCACAGTAAGCAAATTGCGGTCAATACCAAGAGAACAGGGCTAGTCAGGGGCGCGAAGTTCTCAGAGCAGATGACTCCGGCAGCGCTGTTTAATAAGGCGCTTGAGCTGATGGGTTACAAGCCAGCCAAAGACAAACGACAGGGTAGCGGGGCGCGGCTAAATGAGTACCGGCTAGAGGCAGAGGCGGATGTAGCCGAAGCCCTAACGGAGATGAAGGCAGAAGAGAAGCCAGACGCAATGAAGCTGTTTAGAGCTGAGCTGAAAGCCATTAGAGCGCAGTCACGGCAAAGCATCAACGCGGCGGCCAAGAGTCAGATTCTATCTAAAGCGCTGGCCTGGGTCTCTGAACAGATGGGGGCTCAAGTCGGGAAGGCGATCGCGGCGATAAAACAACGTCATGCAGTTTTGATAGATTCTGGCTTATCTAAACTGGGTGACGCGGCTCAAATGAGTGCCGCCAACTTGCCCGATTCAATCAATCAGATGGCTTTGATACAAGCTGGCAATGCAGCACCCCCACCAATACCGCTAAATTCTTGAGTTGAATTTGACCAAAACGACAAGAAAACCCGCTAGGGCTAGCCGCTGCATTGGCGCATTTGCAAGGCATGAGAGCCAGTGACTGAAAGTGATTGGAAGTGCACGGCACAAAATTAAGCATGAGCTTATCAATGCAGCAGATAAAAGCCGCTCAGCTAATGGCTAAGGGCGCTAAGGATAAAGACGTGTGGCCAAAGGTAAAAATCTCGGAGGCTACTTTTTACCGGTGGAAAAAACAGAAAGCGTTTCAAGATTGTCTCTCATTCTTCCAAAAGGAAGAACTAGAGAAGGGCGCGGCGATCGCAGCAGCTGCGGGTGATGGTGACGAGCTTGAGCAATCCCGAGAGGATGAGATTTTTATCAGAGAACAGGTTAAGCAGCTCGCGGCCAATACCTGCAAGCTGGCCAACAGCCTGATACAGAGCGCTATTGACCAAGGGGCTGAAGAGTTGAGCCCCCGCATGATTCCGAGCTTGGTAAAGGCAGCAACGGACGCGGTGAGCTGCCTGCGTGATGGAAATGACCGGCTAACTGGCTTAGAAGGGCTGCTAGATGAGCTTGGCAAAATTGAAGCGGAGATATCGGCCAAAGGTATCGAACTCCAACGCACTCAAGAAAGCAGAGCAGCTTAGACAGCAGGCGATCGCACTGCCACCGGCAGCGGCCCCCTGTGAGTTGCTAGATCTGCCATTCGCTCAGTGGTGCGAGTCGCTAAAAATAAAAACGCCTGATGGTCTAGCGCCGTTCGAGCTGTTCGACTGGCAGAGAGAAACGGCAAAGCTCATCATCGGCGATGCCAGGGCCAACGGTCGGCAGATTGTTGTGCTGAGTTCGCGGCAAACCGGTAAAACGAGTATGTTCCTAGCGCTTGCGGGCTACCTAGCGCAGGCCGTGAGCCACTTTACCGGCGTCATAATCCACAAGACGGGCACAGATAGCGGATTGCTCGCACGGCGCTTAAAACGCTTTCTAGGCGGGGTCAAGCCTGAGCCAGACAATCTATCGCTACTGGGTTTCTCTAGCGGGGCCTTTCTCCACTTTCGCAGCAGCAACCCTAACAGGGGGGAAGAAGGGGCTGAGCAGTGCGGGCGCGGCCTTGAGAGTGTAGATGTCACGATTATCGAAGAAAGCGGGCATACGGCCAACCTGAAGGAGGTTCTAGGCGTGATTGGCCCTGCGATGACTTGGGGCAATCCCAAGCTATCGATCCTAATCGGTACAGCGGGCAGTAAGGCAAGTCACTATTACAGCCTGCTAGCAGAGTCGGCAGGTGGGGAGGAACGCCTAGAAACCTTGCTCGAAGGCATTAGGCAAGGCACTGAGGAACCTTTTCAGATACTCAATAGAAATGGGCCGGGGCCGATAGGGGTTATCTCGAACTGGCGCTGTATTCCTGAGTTTGCTGCTGAGCCTGATTTCTTAGCCAGGGTTCAGCAAGAGCTGAATTTATCAGACGCTCAGATTGCTAGCGAATACGAGATGGTATTTTCAGCGGCAGTCGATGAAGCCGTGTTTAGCTTCCCGCTGGTGATGGCGGCACAGGTAGAGGCTGAACCCTATGAGCATTCAGCCTCTGACGTTCTTTACATCGGTGTTGATCCGGCAGGGCAAGGCAAGGATTTTGCAGTAGCGATCGCCCTGAAAGTAGACCGTGAAAACGGCAAAAAGATCTACACCGTTGTTCAGATGTACCGGAAGAAAACCGGTGTCAGCGAGCAGCATCTAAACGCTGTATCGCAGATGATTGAGGGTCTAGATCCCGTTTGCGCAACTGTTGAGAAAAACTCAATGGGCCAAATCTGGCTTGAGAACTTGACGGGCCTTGGCCTTCCCTGTCAGATAGAGGGGTTCAACACAACAGCGGTATCAAAGCCGGTTCTCATAGGGCGGCTACAGATAGCGATTGAGCGCGGTGTTTTGAGAATCCCTAAAGGTTCAGTAGTTGTTGACGAGCTGCTAGCCTTTAGGCGGACTGACAGCGGTAAACTTGAGGCAGGCGGAAACGCTCACGATGATTGTGTTATGGCGTTAGGACTGGCATTGCAAGCAGCGAGATTCAATCAATGATAATTGTGTCTGTTTACTC
>JBARVS010000407.1:0-1924 GCA_049646385.1 Phormidesmis sp.
GGCTATTATAAAAGGCACAGTCTGGGCAATAGACTGTGCCTTTTATCGCTATCGTCTCGTTGTAACTGCGATCGCCTTAGCTTAGGTAATATGCTTTTGGCCAGCAGCTCATACTTCCGCTAAAAAAACACGTCATCTATAAAAACGGCTTAAGCAGCAAGCAACTTACGACGCTTGCTAAAGAGCGCCGCCGCCGCTGTCATGCCAAGCGCTAGCACCACACCGGGTTCAGGGACAGATTCCTCTTCCTTATCAGTATGTGCCAAGGTAACGTCATACACGCTTCTGTTAGCAGGCTTGAATGAAAACTTGCTGAGTCCGCCATCTTCACCGTAGTCGGCATTGAAATCAGCTAGGCCATGGAACCAAACGCCAATTTTGTCACCGAAGGCGGTGCCCTTCCAGTCAGAGCCAAAAACATCGGTCATGGCGTTGATGTCAGTCATGTCTAAGCTGAAGCTAAAGGTGCGATTGTCACCTTCGTCTTTCACATCTAGGCCCGTTGTCGCCAGCAGCGTAGAGTTTTTCCAGCTCTGCTGCTTAACAGCGCCGTTGTAATTATAAGCCGTGACCTTGTTTTGATTTGCGCGTCCATCTAGATAAAAGATGGCTTGTTCGTTTTTATCTGCTCTAGGATTAGGGCCATCGTTGACAACGAGCCAAGCGCCTTCTGCAAGGTTGCCGTTGTCTGGATTGCGGCTAAAGGTAGAAGACCAGGTAAAGAGATCGGTAACATCGTCAAAGGTGGTGTTAACTTGTTCAAGTTTGCCACCATTAGTACCTTGCTTTCCAATGTCGGCAGGGTTGTAGCTGAACGTAGCGGCGGTAGCAGGTGCACCCATAACTGCGATGGAAAGGCCAGCTAAAAGTAGAGTTTCTTTTGTATGCATAGCTTTATGAAAGTCCAAAACGTTAGGGTCGACAAATAAAGTATGACTCTCAACAACATTCATTTGTGTGAGGAGTCTGTGAAAACAGTTGTTGCTTTAGGAAGCAACCGTAATCGTTATGTTTAGCTACTATGAGCTGTTGTATATAGTTGAATAAAGATTTCAGAATCGTCCGGACGGGCAAAAACAAGGCTTCTTCAAGAGATCGGCTAGGAAAAGTACAACACCACAGTCACGAAAGTAGCCGTAAAAGCCCTGTTCAAGTAGGTTCGCTCTTCTAAACTGCATTTCCGATTATCAAATACGATTTGGTCATGAATAGAAATCGCTCTTTCATTATTGTGCTACTGGGAAAAATACCCTTAAGCTCTTTGTAGGTGAGCAGTCTTGTCTGCTCAACAAAATCATCAATGTATTGCTGCGTGGGTCGTGTGATTAGTCCCCATATAGAGAAGTTTCTAAGAAGCTTTTTTTGACAAGGCTTTGGTAACCAATGCAAGAATGGGGTTATGTAATGTGGCTCAAAGAAAAACGATTTAGCTGGTGTTTGCAGCCAGATTCGTTTCCCAACGCGGCAGATCTCCTGTGCAAACATTCTTTGATTTTCAAATGAGCCGACATGCTCTATTACTGAATTAGAAAAGCAAATATCGTACTCTTTGTCGCTGTACTTTAGATGAGTACCATCCCCAATAACAAATGATACATTGCTCGGCACCTTGTCTACAACTTTTGGAACGGTAAGATTTAAAAGCGTAATCTCATTCTTACAATTAATCAATTTCCAATTAAAAACAGTGCCTCCTATATCCAGAATTTTTTCATCGGGCTGTGGATCAATTATTTTTAAAAATTTTGTCATCCTTTTTGTTCTAAAAGACTTTATGATGACCTTGAGTATCTTATGGATTTCCATGGTGGTAATGCTCCAGATGGAACTAAGGGCTTATAGTCCGCAGTCAGCAGGGCTCAAATAGTAGTAAGATGCGTTTTAATTGCGATATTATTTAAATCGATAGTTAAGATGTAATCAA
>JBARVS010000408.1:0-8806 GCA_049646385.1 Phormidesmis sp.
GCCCGACCTTCAGCGCTTTTTGGTGTGGGGTGAAACCTGGCGAAAAGTAAGCGCTGCTGATTTGCCAGATTTACTAGAGGCCGCTGATAAGATGCCTGCGATCGCAAAGCAGCCCTATCAGCTCAGCCAATTTGACCTATCAAAGGTTTTTCAAAAAGGCGAAGAGTTTGATCTTTCGTGGATGCAAGCGCAGGTAAATCCTCAGGCGAAGGCTGCGGCTAAAACGACAAAAGCAGACAGTAAAATCTTAGCTGAGTCGTCTAAACAAAAGGCTAAGAAATCTGATAGCTGGCAGTCTCGGGCCGTTGTATTGCCCACTCAATTTAACGACGGTGGTGGCCTGTTGCCTGTTTTATCAACAGATGATCAGATAGCTGTGATCGACAAGACAGACGCTGACATACCAACATTGCTACATCCCTGGCAGGTATCAGGCAGCTTGTTAGATCCGCTAGCGACAGCGAAATTTCTCAGCGCCTTGCCCTTGGGTCGCTCAGAGGCTAACGCCTTTGTAGGTGACGATCTGCGCTATTGGTCTCATCTCACGCGCTGGTGTTTGGATCTGCTGGCAAGGGGAAAGTTCGTGCCGATAGTGAGCGCTGATAAAAAGGGGGCGATCGCCTCATGGCAGCTTTTGCTCGATAGCGCAGTCGATCAGGCAAGGCTGAAGGACTTTTGCGAGCGCCTGCCTTTAATTTGCCGCAGCTATCTGGCGATCGCCTCTAAAAAAGCCTCTCCTCTACGGGTAGATCTTCCTGCGCCTGTCAACTCACTGGTACGCAATTTTTTAGAAACGCTGCTCGACGCTCAGGTACGCAGCGTCGCCCAAAGCAACGAACTTGCCGACGCCACCCCCCTAAGCAAAGACCTCCCCTTACGCGAATGGTTCGACGCTCTTGGCGCACCCGACCCTCATTTTGAATCCACCCCTACAGGCGTGGTTCGCCTCAACGACGCCATCAACACCTGGACAGCACCACTGCAAAACTTAGCCGATAGCGTCCAAGGCTTTCGCACCTGCTTTTGGCTGACCCCGCCCCCTGCTGGCGAGCTTGACTGGTCGTTAAAATACGGGCTGCAAGCCATTGATGAGAGCGATTTCACAGTAGATGCCCAAACGATTTGGCAGCATCCAACCGACACGCTCACTTATCAGGGCAAAGAAATAGAATTTCCGCAAGAAACGCTGTTAGGCGGGCTAGGACGAGCAACGCGCCTGTATCGACCCATCAAAGAAACGCTAGCCGAACAGAACCCAGCGGCGCGCAGTTTAGACCCAATTGAGGCTTATCAGTTTATTAAGGCATCTGCTTGGCAGCTTCAAGACAGCGGCTTTGGCGTTATTTTGCCCGATAATTTGGTCGATCCGAGTAAAGTGGGTGCGAGTCGATTGGGCCTACAAATTAGTGCGAGCGCCCCGCCCCAGCAGCAGCGCTTAGGTCTGCAAAGCCTGCTGAACTTTAAGTGGGATTTGTCTGTGGGCGGTCAGGTGCTCACCAAGGCAGAATTTGAAGAGCTGATTACTCAGGGCACACCCCTAGTCGAAATTAACGGTCAGTGGATAGAGCTGCGCCCGCAGGACGTGCGAGCCGCTAAGGATTTTTTTGAGAAGCGCCGGGGCCAAACGCAGCTCTCGGTTGAAGAAGCTCTGCGCATTAGCACAGGTGACAATCAACTAATTGATAAGCTACCCGTAGTAAAGTTTGACGCTTCTGGCAAGCTAGACGAGCTGATTACGACCATGACCACGGGCAACCAGGGGCTGACGCAAATCGCCGAGCCCGATGGTTTTGAAGGCCAACTGCGGCCCTATCAGGCCAAAGGGGTTTCCTGGCTGTCGTTTTTAGAGCAGTGGGGGCTTGGTGCTTGCTTGGCCGATGACATGGGCTTGGGTAAAACCATTCAGCTCATTGCCTTTTTGCTGTATCTCAAACAGGAAAAGGCGCTAGGCGGGCCTGTGCTGCTGGTCTGTCCGACCTCGGTGCTCTCTAACTGGCAGCGCGAGGTGAAGAAGTTTGGCCCTGAGCTGAATACGCTGATTTATCACGGGGACAAAAGGCCGAAGGGTGCGGCGCTGGTAAAGGCGACGGCAAAGCTGGACTTGGTAATCACGAGCTATACGCTGGTGCAGCGAGATCTTAAGGATCTTAAAAAAGTTGAGTGGCGAGGGATGGTGCTGGACGAAGCGCAGAATATTAAAAATCCTGCGGCCAAGCAGTCGCTAGCCGTGCGCGAAGTAGACAGTGAGTTTCGCATTGCGCTAACGGGTACGCCAGTCGAAAATCGGCTCTCCGAGCTGTGGGCGATTATGGATTTCTTAAATCCTGGGTATTTGGGGCCGCTGAACTTTTTTAAGCGTCGGTTTGCTACGCCAATCGAAAAGTACGGGGATACAGATTCGCTCAAGACTTTGCGATCGCTCGTACAGCCCTTCATTCTCCGCCGCCTAAAAACAGATCGCACTATCATTCAAGACCTGCCCGAAAAGCAGGAAATGACCGTCTTTTGCGGGCTCACGGCTGAGCAGGCCAGTCTCTATCAAAAGCTAGTAGATGACACTTTAGGAGAGATTGACGAGGCCACGGGCGTGCAGCGACGCGGCATGATTTTGGCACTGTTAGTAAAGCTTAAGCAAATTTGCAACCATCCGGCTCAGTTCTTAAAGCAGGAAAGCTTGGGTCGCTATGGGCGCTCAGGAAAATTGCAGCGATTGGATGAGATGTTAGAAGAGGTGATTGCGGAGGGCGATCGCGCGCTCATTTTCACCCAGTTTGCCGAATGGGGCAAGCTGCTCTCTACTCATTTACAGCACCGCCTTAATGCCAAAACCCAGTTCCTTTACGGCAGCACTTCTCAAGCCAAAAGAGAAGAAATGGTAGACCGCTTCCAGCTCGATCCGAACGGCCCCAAAATCTTCATTCTCTCTCTAAAAGCAGGCGGCGTCGGCCTCAACCTCACCCGCGCCAACCACGTCTTCCACTTCGACCGTTGGTGGAACCCTGCTGTCGAAAATCAGGCCACCGACCGCGCCTTTCGCATCGGCCAAACCCAGAACGTCCAGGTTCACAAATTTGTCACCACTGGCACCCTAGAAGAACGCATCAATGACATGATCAACAGTAAAAAAGCGCTAGCTGAGCAAGTCGTTGGTGCGGGCGAACAATGGCTTACCGAGCTAGATACCGATCAGTTACGCAATCTACTTCTACTGGATCGAGATGCTGTGATTGACGAGAGCTAGCGATGACACTGGCTCTGCCCCCCGATTGATTTCTGCATTTATCAAGTAGGAAATATGAGCGCACTCCAGTCCCTAGATACAGTAGCCACTATCCATCCAATTCCTGCGAATCGGCTAACCCTCGTCGAGCCTGACTATCAGTCTATTCAGTATCTGCCAGTTGGGCAGGTTGGTACCATTGTAGAGATTTATGAGGACGAGATTCCTCATTACCTAGTCGAGTTCGCAGACTTGCGGGGGCGTGAATATGCAATGGCCGTACTACAGGCAAATGAGATTCTGTCCTTGCATTATGAGTTGAGTGCAATCAGCTAAACTTAATAACAATTTCTGCATAGCTCGTGATGGAACAGTTTGGATTCTATGTGTTCTGAGGAATCCTTATTTTCAGCTTTTTTATTCTTAAATCAGTCAAAAGCATTGGCGCTTCTCAGTTTCTTTAAGCATCCCGATGGTTTTGGAAAAGAGAGTAGTGTGTTTTCGGATGAAGAATGTTGCGTATTCAATTCACTACCGAAAGCTCAAAAATATCTCAAAGAAAAATTACAAGAGTGAGGTTTTCTGAGTTTTATTCAGCGGTAGACAAATTGGTAATCGGCTATTTCAGCGATCGCACCTCATCCACACTCAACCCTAACGCCTCAGCTACCTGCTTTACCTCAAGGCCCATCTCCAGCAGCCGAGTCACCGCCGCCTGCTGCACTGCATTGACTTTAGCCTCAGCCGCCTCAGCCCGCACTTCAGCCTGACGACGCTGCTCAGCCTCGCGCTCAAGAGCAGCCTGTAATTCATCTGGAATCAGCAGCTTTTCGCCGGTGTCTTCGCGGTAAAAGCCGATAATGGTATCTGCTATTTCCACCCGCAATTGCAACGGCTCAGAGCGACCGTCGGTAATTGGCTCGTAAATATCTTTGCGCAGCCGATAGCCGCGCAGCTTTTCTGAAATCCACTCGCCTCTAGGGTCATAAAGCCAGTATTCTGTTACGCCGAGCTGCTCGTAAAGGTTCTTTTTGAAAATGCGATCGCGCTCCTCCGTCCCTTTAGAGGTCATCTCAAAAATAACGCTGGGCACTTCGCCCTCTTCCCAAATTTTGTAGCTGTCCCGCCCGCCCGGTGCCACGTTAAAAATCACCATCACATCGGGGGCCACGCGAGCAGTGGGCTTGCCTTCAATGTAGTACATAAACTGATCGGCCAGCACCGTCGCCTGCTGCCCCGCTAAATAATGCCTTAATGCCATCAGCGTCGTCATCAGCACATATAAATGGTCAAACGTTTCGGCCACAGGTTCACCATCTGAGACAGGATAAATAATGTTGGATTCAGTTTGTTTAACGAGCTGGCTGACCATCGCGATCATCTCTGCCTCTAGTGGTTCTCTTAAGCTTAAGTGGTGTGCCCGGTAAGTGCAAAAAACACATCGTCCAAGCTGGGCCGACGCAGGGAAATATCTGCTAGCGGAATATTGGCTGATTCTAATCGCAGCACAATTTCTGTGAGCGTATTTGCGCCGTTGGGAGCAGCGATCGCCATCACGCCATCCATCGTTTTGGCTTCTCCTATTTCACCCGTAATCACATCTCCCATATCTGCGAGCAGCGCTTTCACTTTGGGAATATCTGCTGCATTAGCGAGCCGCAGCTCGCAAAACTTTCCCCCCACTTTATCTTTCAGCTCATCAACCGTACCTTCTGCAATCACCTGCCCCTGATCGATTACAACAATCTGATCGGCTAGCGCATCAGCTTCTTCTAAATACTGCGTGGTCAAAATAATCGTAATGCCCTGTGCTTTAAGATCCTGCACAACGGCCCAAAGCTGCTGACGGCTGCGTGGATCGAGTCCGGTAGTTGGTTCGTCTAAAAACAACACTAAAGGCAATACAACAATACTCGCGGCCAAGTCTAATCGGCGGCGCATTCCCCCAGAAAAGGTTTTAACCTGACGGTTGGCGGCCTCGGTTAGCTCAAACTGGGCGAGCAGTTCGTTTGCTCTGTGCTGAGCGGCTTTACCCGAGAGCCTCAGCAGCCGCCCAAATAAAATCAGGTTTTCGCGAGCGGTAAGGGCTTCATCTACGGCGGCAAACTGGCCCGTGAGACCAATGAGCGATCGCACGGCCTCCGGCTGCTGCACCACGTCATAGCCTGCAATGGTCGCCTTGCCGCCATCGGGCACTAGCAGCGTAGTTAGGCAGTTAATGGCGGTTGTTTTGCCTGCTCCATTGGGGCCTAGCACGCCCAGCACCGTACCGCGCTGCACCGAGAGCGTAATGCCGCGCAATACGTTAGTGCTGCCAAACCGCTTGGTTAAGTTTTCAACTTTGACAATCGCATTTGCACTGGTTTCGTTCACGGCGTTGTTCACTATGTCACTCAAAAATCTTTCTATAGCCAGAAGATTTTACGCGATCGCTTGCTTAAAAATACGGAATAGTCGCTGTTGACTTTGTAGTCCAACAGCTCGGTCTTAGCTCCGATTTCAGTTGACGGGTGGCTCAGCTACCCTAAAGGAACGCGAAAGCGCAGAGCATTACGCTTAAAGCAAAGTTGTTAGGATGAAAGCATCAGGGAACTCGCATGACTGGTTTAAGTCACAGTTGGTATCAGCAGCAGCAGGCTAAGCTCGCCTATCGTCGGGGCGTTTCCTGCGCGCGCAAAACGCTGCACAAGCAGGCGATCGCAGCGTTTACTCAGGCGCTAGAAAAAGGCTATTCTCAGCCCAGTAACGCCTATATGCTGCGAGGGTTGAGCCACGCTGTGCTTAAAGATGTGACAGGGGCGATCGCCGATTTTGACAAGGTCATCAATCCATCCGGCAACCTCTTAGAATTTGATGCCAGCGCTGCGGATGCTCAACCAGATTTAACCTTGGCGAAGGCTTATCACTATCGCGGGCTATTGCGGCAGCAGCTAGGCAGCGAAGCCGGAGCGCTCGCAGACTGGTCGGCAGCGATCGCCTACTGGCCTAACTACCCTGAACCTCACTACCAGCGTGCCCTGGTGTATTTAGGTCAGGGTCACCATAGCAAAGCGCTGTCGGATTTAGATGCGGCGATCGCAGGCAACCCTACGCTAGCGTCGGCCTACATGCAGCGAGGCAACCTGCGCTATCAGCTAGGCGATATTCCGGGCGCGGTCACCGATTGGGAAATAGCCGCCTGCAACGACTTTACCCTCGAAGCCGCCAAGCAAAAGCTAGCCACCGTGCAGCAGGATGCCTACGATGCCAAGCTCAGCGCGATTTTAAAAGAGCCCCTCGCCGTTAAAGGACTCACCGTTGAAGTCAGCCACAGCCGCGCCCAGCTAGACATTCATATCCACCGTCCGCTGGGCACAGGCGTCAACTACTACACCCTGCCCGACCTCATCCGCAAGCATCTGGTGCCGCTTCACCTCGCTGATGTCCAAAAGTTCCAGCTCATTGGCCATGTTGCCGAGGTCAATCGCCCCGAATGGACACAATCCTATGACATATACAAAGGTCAGCCCTGCCCGCCTAGCAACTGGCAAACCGCGTTTTCTACGCTCGTAGTGTTTCCACCCTTCGGCATTCCGGCTTTTATTCAGGCAGCTCAGGTTAAAAAACACTATCAGCGCGGCCAGTACATTGAGGCACTCAGAGCCTCCAAATCGGTAAAAGGTCTTTGCTGGGCGGGCAGTGTCACCTTGGGCGTATTCACGCTGCTGCCCCTAAGCTATATCGCCTACGACTCTATGCAAGAGACCTCCACATTTGGCACCCCCTCTGAGCAAATTGGGGAGCGCGTCCATCGCCCCTATCAACAGATTCGACAAAGTAATTCTGTGCTGGATTAGAGAACAAAGTCATTTGTTTGACTTTCAGCGGCGCTGGCCTAACCCTCTAGAACTACTGAAACACCCGTTCTTCTAGCGCTTTTACCCGCTGTTTTAGCTCAATGGCCAACGTTGCCAGATTATCAAACTGCTGGGCTAACGATGGATCGCCTGGAATAAAGGGCGCTTCAGGCGCGGGGACAGGACGAGGGCTACCGCCGGAAGCAGGCGCGTTAGACTGGAGCTGATTGATTTGGGCTTGCAGCGATCGCACCTGGTACTCTAGCTGGCTCACCCGCGAGTCTGTCAACGAAACCGCCGTAGCTGGCCTGAGAACTGGCCTTAAAAACAAACTCACCAACAGCGATAGCGCCAAGCAAAACAGTAATAAAGGCTTAAAAGAAAACTGCATAAGGAACTTGTGACTAGCCTTTGAAAAAGAATAAATGAACCCAATAGCTAAAACAAGATAATTAGAATTTTAGAGAGAAGGGTGTAAATAACGGACGTGCCTAAGCCGCCAATGAAGGCGCTGACAAGTCCCCATCGCAGCCTAAAGCCAGGAACCAAAAGCGCCGTCAGGCCAAATAAAATGGTGTTACCGATTAAAAATATGAGGCCAAGGCTCAAAACGTTAACAATAGCGTTGTTGATAAACCAGCCAGTGAGCCCGTTTAATAAACCAAAAATAAGGGCAGCGATCGCCGTTTTACCCAAGCTATCAGAATCAATTCCAGTGGGTAGAGAGGTCAAAATAATAAAAGTGAGGGTCATCACGACCCAAGCAATTATGAATCCAAGCATTCGTCACTCTCCTTGCTTTTAGCTTTGAGGAAAACTTTGAGGTATCCGTTGCGGCCATTGCAGCCGTTGAGGGGAGTATACCAAACTTTCTTTTAGGCTAGTCGGTTCGTTACAGACCTGACACTAGCCGCGAGCCTGCTGTTGGTAGTATTGCTTGAGCCTTTTTTGAAAGCTGCGCCAGTAGTAAAACAGGTCGTCAGCCTGTAGCGTAAAGACCTGGGCGGGATAATCTTCAAGGGCGATCGCAATCACCCCGCGCTCAATATGAATGCCCGTATCGCGATACACCCAGTTCACCGCATAGCAATAAGCCGCCACCTGCATACAGTAGTCTTCAATCCACTCAATCTGCTTGGGCCTGCGCGCCGTTTTCCAATCGCACACGCATAGCTCGCCCTCATAGCGCATCACCGCATCAGGGTAGCCGCCAAACCTCAGCGGATGCCATACCGCGCCCTCCACCAGCAGCACCTCATCAATCTCTAAGAGCACAGGCTCTATCGACTGCCAAAAGCCTTCAATTCCTGCGGGCATGTCGTAGGGCTCCTGCTTAAGGTAAGCCTTAATTGTTTTATGAATGCGGCTGCCAGAGCGAGCAGAGGTCGTGGTGATGCGTCGCGCCTCTGCCTTGCCGATGCGATCTTGCCAGTCCCACAGTCGCTTTTTATCTTCGTAGGGTTTGGTAGCCGAAAGGATAGTTGTAATACCGGGATAGCAGCTGCCGTTTACTTCGTAGTGCCGCTTGTGATTGACCGAAACTTGCTTGGCTTTGTAGTGCGGAAGAGACGGCATTAGCTCAGGGTCAGTAAAGGTCAACGCTACCCTAAAGAACTATAGCGAACAACAGAAGTAAGTAAGCGTAGCTTTGTTTTTCAAAAGTCTATCGTCTCGGTTTGAATTCTGTCTCGGCTTGAATTCCATGGCCAGGTAGCCTTACAGAAGATTATCGCCTTCTTTTTTTCTTTTT
>JBARVS010000409.1:0-6655 GCA_049646385.1 Phormidesmis sp.
CCCTGGCGTTGACGCCTATGAGCAAAAGTATCAAGAGCGGATGCTGAACCACTTACAGCGCAAAGCCCAGTCATTAGGCTTTGACCTCGTTCCTAAGCCTGATATTGCTGAGTGTGTTTCTTAGGAGCTATATTTTGTTTGCCATTATTGTGGTGTATTCGGCTGAGCTGGTTTGGCGCGATCGCACCCTTCGCCTCCAGCCTGTCATCGACGCCACCCCTATCTCTAACGCCGTTCTCCTCCTCTCCAAGCTCTTCGCCCTCTTCGCCATCATCACCTTCAATCTGCTGCTGGCAATGGCCGTTTTTGTCATCTACCAGCTCATCAGTGGCTACCCCTATTTCGACTTTCCGCTCTACTTTCAAATGCTCTTCGGCGAGCAGGGGCCTTACTTCTACCTCACGGCTACCCTGGCGCTGTTTACGCAAGTCCTCACCCGCAACAAGTACGCCGGGATGGGACTGGTGGTTCTTATTACCCTCTCTCACATTCCGCTAGATGCGTTAGGGTTTTATCACAACCTCTATCGCTGGGCCGCTACGAACGATATCGAATACTCTCCAATGAACGGCTATGGCCATTTATTTACAGGGCATCTGTGGTACAGCCTGTACTGGGGAATTGTGGGCGCGATTCTCACGCTTATTGCCTACATGCTTTGGCCCAGAGGTGTGCAAAGTCGGCGGCGCTGGCAAAAGGCTTGGCGTTTGGCCGGACGCGGCGTGAAAAAAACGCTCGCCGCCTTAGTCGTCGCTTGGGTGGCGGTCGGTAGCTGGATTTTCTACAACACTAACATCGTCAACGCCTATCAGCCGCCGGGAAAAGAAGAGACTGCCTCCGAAATTGAACAGCGCTTTAAGCAGTACGAGAGTCTGCCGATGCCAGTGGTAACCGATACTAAGGTCAATATCGAGCTGTATCCCGACCAGCGATATTTTCAGGCCAAAGGAGAGTATCGGCTGGAGAATCGAACGGATCAGCCGATTGAAGAAATTCACCTGATCACGTTTATCACTCTGGACTTAGAAAACGTGACCTATCCGGGCGCGACCCTGCGCGAAGCCCATCCAGAGTGGGGCTACTACATTTATGACCTGGCCGAACCGCTGCTGCCGGGAGCGTCCCAACAGATGACCTTTACCACGCAAACTGAGCCGATTAAAGGCTTTCAAAATCAGGTCGATAGCGATGATGTGTACATGGTGTATCCCAACGATGTGGTTGACAATGGCACCAATCTTTATAGTCCATTTATTCTCCCATTTGTGGGCTATACCAAAATGGTCGAACATAAAAAAGCTTGGCTCAGGGCCAAACTCGACCTGCCGCCACTAGACCAAAGAATGCGCCCTCAAAACGACCCGAATGGACTGGCTCAGGCAATGATGCTCACCCATTTAGCCTGGGGAACAACAGATATCACCATCGGCACGACTGACGACCAAATTGCAGTGAGCGCGGGGCAGCTTGTAAAACAGTGGAAGGAAAATAATCGCAGCTACTTTCGCTATCAGTCCGACCCGCAAAGCCGAGGAAAATTCACGGTTTACTCTGGAAACTATGAGGTTTATAAAGACGAAAGCTACCGAGTGCCGATTGAGGTTTACTACTATCCTCAGCACACCGATAATATTGAGCTGATTGCCGAACAGATTGGGCAGGCGCTCAATTTTTATGAAGAGACGTTTGGCCCCTATCCGTTTGAACAGGTTCGTGTCGTTGAGTTTGTGTATTACGATGGCATGATTTTTTCGGAAGGGGGGACGCTGGGCATTCCAGAAGTGCTGGTGTGGAAAAGTCAGGCTGAGGGGTTAGGCAGAGAGAGTATTACGCAATGGCTAAGCTATTTGCTGGCGCAGTCTTGGTGGGAGGATCAGCTCATAGCGGCGGATGTGGCCGGTGGGATGACGATTCGAGAGGCGCTGAGTGAGTATTCGAGCAGCTTGTATTTGCGATCGCAGCGCACTCCCGCTCAGCAAGACCTAGCTCAAAAGCAGCGCCTGCGAGACTTCTTTCGCAGCCTGGGCAAGCTCGACTTTCAAGAACCGCCTCTCAACGATATTTACAACGAACTGCCGATTGCTCGTCACAAAGGTGCGTTAATTCTAGAGCTAATTGAAGACCAGATTGGGCGAGAGGCTGTTCTTAAGGGGATTAATCAATTCCTGGCTGACTACCGCTATCAAGGCCCGCCGTATGCCACTGTGCTTGATTTGCGTGATGCGATCGCTGCCCAAGCCCCCACCGCCACCGAACAGTCCACCATCCGCGATTTATTCGCACAGGTTCTCACGTATCAGGTCGGTATCGCCGATGCAACCTATACGCCTATAGCCGACGGCCAGTACGAGATTTTGCTGACCTTAGAAGCCCAAAAGTTTAAAACTACGGGACTTGGAGAACAGCAAGCGCTACCGCTAAACCTGCCAGTCACCATTGAGCTAGCCGACGCCGAAGGCAACCCGATTAAAACAGTTAAACCTCTATTGACCGACGCTCGAACCACGCTGAAGCTAGTGACCGATCAGCTACCCGACTCTGCGGCGGTAGATCCAGATTACAGGCTACCGTCTGCCTATCTCCAAGACAATGTAAAACGGCTCAGACCCAGTTCAACAGTTGAGTCGATAACGACAGAGGCTAAGCCGTAGCGGTCGAGACAATTTTATTGATTTTAGTTATCAATAGCTAAAGATAAGCATGATGTCGTTCCCGAGAAAAAGTGACAAACAAATAAATGACTATAGCTTAGAACCTCAAACTCATAGGCTTTTCAGCCTTCTACACGCTTGAAGAAAGCGATTTTGCAACAAAAGTTAATATCCTATTATTGGGAATGAGTCTAATCTAGAAATTGAGCGTTATTGATTTTACTTCTCAATAGCAAATTTGTATTTAACTCTACTCACCGCTGAGATGCCCATGTAAACCGACGGCAATCTCAGCAGGGTTGGGATTTTCAGCTTATCTCACATCTGTAGCGTCTTCTAGAAAGGGCTATACCAACGGTTACTTTGTTGTTCTGCTACAGGTGTATTTCCTCATATTTCTATCTAACGTTTTTCTACACACCTCTTTAAGGCATTCCTCGCGTGATTTCTCAACTAATTTCTAACTGTCTTTCACTGTTATCTATTCTCTACATGGAAACTTTGTATGGTATTAACATCAGCTAACAATCTAAATATCTCTGCGGCCACTTCCGTTGGGGTTATCTTTTTTACGTGGGCACTTCTGACACGCTTTTCGAGGGATTGCGACGGATGAGGGGAAGCCGCCAGTTAGTCTGACCACCTAAGTTTTAAGTTTGTTGGCTGTGAAATCTCTCCTCTCGGCTGACAGGTTCACCTTTGCGCACTTAAAAAGTGTAGAGGTGGACTTTCCTCTTTTCACTACTTTTACTAAGCTTTGCTTTAGCGCTTTACCTTGCAGGACGTTTTGGATGTTGGCAGAAGAAATAGTTTTGACCGCGCTGTTGTTTTTAGGTATTGTGCTAGGCCCTGCCATCTTTTTGCTGTCGATTGTGGGCTACTGTGTGACGAGGGCGATCGCCCACATCCAAAAGCAAAAAGAGCGACGCTATGTGCGATCGCTCCCTTGCAGCCACTGTCGATATTTTGCACATGGCGAACTGCTAAAATGCGCCGTTAACCCGCAGCAGGTACTAACAGACGAGGCTCATGATTGCAGTGATTTTGCCTGTGAGAACGATCAGCTAATAGCTGTTTTCGATGTCGCTAAATCATCTGTTAAACAAGCCGCTAAACAACCGGCAGCTTAGGCGGTAAAACGGTCAGCGCTGCTAAAAAGGTATAGCTGAGTGCAAAGTAGGTTTCAAAGCGGGCAATATGCTCGAACCGACAGGTGTAATACCAGTTTTTCCAGCAGGCAATGACCGCAAGCTTGAGCAGGGCTACCGAAAACACAAGCGCAGTGAACAAAGAAAGCCAGCCCATCATGTAGAGCGTTGTAATGAGGGCGATCGCCACGCCGTGATATAGCACACTTGGCTGAAGAGAGCTGGTCTTTTTCTTTCGCAGCTTCACGCTAAACACCGCGCTAGAGAAAAAAAGACTGTTCAATATCCACATACCTAGCGCCTGAAGGGTCATTTCACCCGTAGTAGCACCATAGACAAACAGCGTAGATAAACAAATAGCGGTAAACATGACAATTTCATTCGCCACGGCCTTATGATTGCGCTGAAAAACCGCTAGTGCGTCCAGGCCCAGCGCAACGACGCCAGCGCCAAGTATCCACCACAGCACCGGATGCTGAAAAGAGAGGTAAGGGGCGATCGCCAGTGCCGCCATACCATAGATGCCTGCCCAAACCAAATACCGAGGCCGCCATTGCCGTCGCTGCTTAATTTGCACAATCACCGGATGCTCTGCTTGCAGCCCTAAAAAAGCGGCTAAACAGGCCCAAGACGTATCACCATTCCAGGTTTGGGCCAGCGAAGCCCCGGTGAGCATTGCGCCTAGTAATACCAGCAAAACACCGTGTTCGGGCGAAAACGTGGGCTGATACCAACGCTTTTTATAAGGGCTGTTTTCGGGCGGAAAAGCAGAAACGCCCTGTAAAGATTGAGCAGTCATAGTGAGTTTTATTTCAGAACAAATGGCCTTTAAAGGGTCTTAAACAGCCGAATTTTCCACATCTGTTTCAATAATGCAATCAAAAACAGATGTGGCTATATGTCAGCGGCTATAGGCCCATCGCCTGCTTAACCTGGGCTGTCCAAGCTTGAATTCTCTCTTCCGACTTTTCAGATTCATTATCATCGTCTAGCGCGAGTCCGCAGAACTTACCATCTCTGATAGCGGCTGATTCATTATGCTCATAACCATCCGTAGGCCAATAGCCAACAGTCTTGCCGCCTAGCCCAGAAATCTTCTCTTCTAGCTGACCCATCGCGTCCATAAAGTTGTCAGCGTAGCCGATTTGATCGCCCGTCCCGAAGTAGGCTACGGTTTTACCGCTGAAATCAACCTCGTCTAGATCGTCAAACACCGCTTCCCAATCATCTTGCAAGTCGCCAATATTCCAGGTAGGACAGGCAATTATCAAATAGTCATACTCGGCCAAGCTGCCTGCCTCAGCATCGGCGATATCTTGCAAATCAACAACAGATTCACCGCCTAGTGCCGCCTGCACTTGCTCGGCTGCGTCAGCCGTCTTACCCGTAGTCGAGCCATAAAACAAACCTACTTTAGCCATTGCTTTCTCCTAAAATCTTTACTGAGATTGATTATCAACAGTAGAATTATACACGCACTGTTGATAATCAATCCCTTTAGCAAAGAAGTTATTTTTGCTTTTCTGAAAGCGGCTTTTCAAAAAATAAAGATGAAGAAACCTACAATGAGTAGCCCCATCTTATCTAAATCAATAAATAGAAGGAAGTAATTTAAACTACAATCTTAGGAATAGTTATCAATAGAGTTATTAAAGCTATACATATGTGGATCGGCCAGCGACTCATGCGGAAATCGACTTTATTTTCAAAGATAAACTTCTCAAAAATAGATCTCTCAAAAATAGCCTGCTCACGGGTGTCAGGATGTAGCGGTCTAACAGCGCTTCTCTTTAGACTGCCTTTGTGGACGACGGGGTTGGCGATCGCCCTACTAGCGATCGCCCGTTTCTTCTACCTCACCGCAGACTTCCCCATCGGCCTCAGCGGGCCAGGAGTCATCTATACGGACGAAGGCTGGTGGTCGCGTAATGCAGTGGCTTGGCTGAGAGAAGGCAATTGGTATATAGACGATGGCTACAATCCAATTGCTAGCCTACCGACGCTGCCTCTGTTACAGGTGCTTTGGTTCAAAGCCTTTGGGATTAGTTTGATGGCAGCGCGATCGCTGACGGCAGTTTGTACGCTAGCGGTCAGTGGCTTAATCTATAGCTTGGCTCGCCGCGAGCTACCTACTCGGCTGGCGCTGTTGGCCCCTTTTTTAATTTTAAGCAGCTATCCCACGTTCGCTTTTAGCAGACTGGCCCTGCTCGAAATGCCAATGATGATGATGATATTGATCAGCTTACAGCTAGCTACCCTGAAAAAAGCTAGAACGATCTCCACATTAGGGTCAGCAATTATTCTTACCGCCGCTGTACTGACTAAGACCACAGCACTTTTTGCCCTCCCGATGGTGCTGTTTTTTATATGGCAGCGTCCTGCGCTGGCCAAACATAAAGTCGCCCATGTGCTGGGTTGGCTGCTCTGCTTTAGCGTACTTTATGGCCTGCACTATGTTCTTTTTGCCCAAGGACATTCACTCACCCAAGAAAGCTATCAATACTTCACTGACTACAACGTCAGGCGAAAATTTCACAGAACGTTCTTTTCGGTACTGCAAGGGCCACTGCGTACGCTCAGATATGCGCTGCCGCTCTTTCCGCTGCTGCTGCCCAGTCTTTTTATAGCGCTGTTTGTCTTAGCCAAGGCAAAATTTTACAGAAAAAGTCTCATTTTTCAAGTTTCGGCCCTTTGGAGTCTGCTTTCTTTGGGCATTTTTTCGGCTAGCAACTACGCGGCCCCTCGATATTTTTTAGTCCTCATTATGCCAATCGCCTTAGCCGTTTCTCTGGCCATCCAATATTTTCAGACCGAAGCAAAGCACCACGCAAAAGTCACGCTCTCTACTATTTTTAT
>JBARVS010000410.1:0-16038 GCA_049646385.1 Phormidesmis sp.
ATTGAACTTGACTCAGAAAATGAATGGGTGATCGCACGGCGTGGCTATGCATATCAACTGATGGAGCACTACCCAGAAGCATTGACTGACTTCACTCGGGCGATTGAGCTTGACTCAGAAAATGAATGGGTGATCGCAGAGCGTGGTCAAACGCACTATCTCAATCATACCTATAAACAAGCTCGCGAAGATTTTAATAGGGCTGTCGAGCTGAATTCAAAAGATTATTGGCACGTTCGGAAGCGTGGCGAAGTAGATTTATTGTTGGGTAACTATAATCAGGCACTACAAGATTTTGAATTGTCTATTGAGCTAAATTCCAACATCGATTGGACTTTCTACATGCGATCGCTCGCCCACACAGCACTTAAACAAACAGAAAACGCAAAAGCTGACATAGAACAAGCCATCAATCTTGCGCATAAAGACTATGAAGCGAACCCGCAAAATTGTCGAAACATCTTCAACCTAGCAATTTATCATCTCACTGCTGGCAATGTAGAGCAATCCAACCACTTGTACCAAGAAGCTCTAAACAAAGGGCCTTCAACCAAACTCATCAAAGCAGTCATTCGCGACCTCGAAGACCTACTCACCGTGCTACCAAACTTTCCTAACGCCGAGCTGATGCGCAGCCGTCTACAGGCTTCTCTAGGCCAATAGTCAAAACTTGGTCAGCTTGAACCTCGACTGCCAGGGCGATCGCCTCAGCTTCTCCAATATCAAGTTCGTTACACAGTGCTTCTACAAGTGTGCGATCGCTAACAGCGTGAGCCCAAATCCAATCAAAGGTTTGTGCTTCTGCTGCACCTGCAACCGAGAAGCTAGGATCGGTGAGTTCTCGAAAAACAGCTTCAGGAATGAGAACCGTTCCATATAACTGACGGAGGAGATGAAGCTGATTAATCGCGGCAAGATTGTTGATAGGTGATGTATCACTGACAATTATCACAATCTACCCATATCTCGCAGGTTCTGAATGTCCTTTTCAAAATCTTCCACCCCGTAATGCACTGAGATGCGACGGCTAGCAAGGAGATGCTGAAACGCGACACGGTGCATCCCCGCAAATCGGCTAGCTTGAGCGAGGGTGAGTTTTTCCCGCTGAAAGAGCATGACAGCGATTTCTTGACGCATTTCTGCCTCAGTCATACGAGTAACGGTTAAAATTTCGTCAGGGACAACAATACTCATCGCTAAATTCCTCGGTGCCTTCACTATTTTACGCCACTAAGATAGTAAGCGGCTATGAAGTAGATCCCTTCAGAGGGGTGATTTTAGGCTATGCGTAGAGAAGGTCTTCTCATTCCAAACTGACGCTACAATCAGGGAACGTATGGTTTTTCGATTGGCTGACGCTGGGGACAAGTAATGTCGAACGTAACCGTTGATCAGATTCAGCAAGATCCTTCAGAGTATCTGCGTCGGGTAGAAGCAGGCGAGGCTTTTGTGATTTTGCAGGCAGACAAGCCGATTGCTGAACTTAGGCCAGTTGCCAACCGCAAGCAGTTGCGACCATTCGGCTCATGTGCAGGTGAGTTTACGGTTCCCGATGATTTTGATGCGCCCTTGCCCGACGATCTTCTTAGCCTGTTCGAGGGCAAATGAAGCTGTTGCTAGATACCCACATTTTTCTATGGTTCATCAGCGGAGATGCACAGTTATCCGCGAATATTAAAGATGCTATTTGTGACACAGAAATGAGGTTTATCTAAGTGCAGTCTCTGTCTGGGAGATTATCGTCAAATACCAATTGGGCAAACTGCCCCTGCCAGAACAGCTTGAAATATACATACCCAAACAGCGAAACCTTCACCAAATCAGCAGCCTTGACCTTGCAGAAAGCAGTGTGGTTCGGCTAGCCAAGCTACCTTCATTACATCGTGATCCGTTTGATAGGATGCTCATTTGTCAAGCTCTACAGAATAATTTGACCATTGCAACAGTAGACAGAGCAGTTCGTGCTTATCCGGTAAGCATTCTGTAGCTGTAAGGAAAATCACGGCCTCAGGCCGCAACCGTTTAAGCCTTTCGTTTTTTCGTGCCCTGATTCCAGGGAGATAGCCTTTGCCATCTCCCTTTTTTGCGTCTGGAAATCAGGGAATAGCCCATTAAATTTCTGCCTTTTGTAAGATAAACTGCTGTCGAGCTTGCCATAACCTGGCAAGATTGCGCTTAAATAACATCTGTAGCAACCCACACCACCTCTCTATGGCCCTAGATAACAGCCCGCTTTGGTTCAAAAACGCCGTCATTTACGAAGTGCCAGTGCGAGCCTTCGCCGATAGCAACGGTGACGGCATCGGTGACTTTCAAGGACTCACCGAAAAGCTAGACTATCTGCAAGAGCTAGGTGTGAGTGCGCTGTGGGTGCTGCCCTTCTTCCCTTCGCCGCTGCGGGACGACGGCTACGACATTTCTGACTACAAGTCAGTCAACCCTATTTATGGCACTATTGAAGATTTTAAAGACTTTTTAACCGCTGCCCATCAGCGCGATATTCGCGTCATCATCGAGCTGATTGTCAACCATACCTCCGACCAGCACCCGTGGTTTCAGCGGGCGCGCATGGCCCCGGCAGGCAGCTCGGAGCGCGATTTTTACGTGTGGAGCGATCGCACCGACAAGTACGAAGGCACTCGCATTATCTTTCAGGACTTTGAAACCTCCAACTGGACTTGGGATCCCGTTGCCAAAGCTTACTACTGGCACCGTTTTTACGGCCATCAGCCTGATCTTAACTACGACAATCCGGCAGTGCAGCAGGCCGTATTTGAAGTGCTCGACTTTTGGCTGGAAATGGGCGTAGATGGCCTGCGGATGGACGCGGTGCCCTACCTGTACGAGCGGGAAAACACAAGCTGCGAGAACCTGCCTGAAACGCACGACTTTTTGAAAAAGATGCGCAAGTACGTAGATGATCGCCATGAAGGGCGAATGCTGCTAGCAGAAGCAAACCAGTGGCCTGAAGACGCAGCGGCCTACTATGGCGATGGCGACGAATGCCATATGAACTTCCATTTCCCGCTGATGCCACGCCTGTTTATGTCGCTGCGCATGGAAGACAACTTTCCCATTATTGACATTTTGCAGCAGACCCCGGAGATTCCTGAGAACTGCCAGTGGGGGCTGTTTTTGCGCAACCATGATGAGCTAACGCTAGAAATGGTCACCGATGAAGACCGAGACTATATGTATCGGATGTACGCGCAAGATCAGGAGATGCGCATTAACCTGGGCATTCGGCGGCGGCTAGTACCATTGCTAGAGAACGACCGTCGGCAAATTGAATTGCTAAACGGGCTGCTGCTGTCGCTGCCGGGGACGCCTGTATTGTACTACGGCGATGAAATTGGCATGGGGGATAATGTGTATTTGGGCGATCGCGATGGCGTCCGAACGCCGATGCAGTGGAGCCCTGATCGCAACGCGGGCTTCAGCCAAGCTAACCCGCATAAAATGTATCTGCCGCTGATTGTCGATCCCGAATATCACTACACCACTATTAATGTAGAAGCCCAGCGCGCCGCGCCTAACTCGCTGCTGAACTGGACAAAAAGGCTGCTAGCTACCCGCAAGCGCTACCAGGCATTTGGCTGGGGAGACTTTCATTTGCTCAGCCTTGATAACCGCAAGGTGCTAGCCTTTACGCGCACTTACCAGGATGAAGAAATTTTGGTAGTGGCCAACCTATCGCGATTTGTCCAGGGCGTACAGCTCAATCTGTCTTTGTTTAAAGGGCGGGTGCCATCAGAAATTTTTGGCCGCACCGACTTTCCGCCAGTCAATGAAGATGGCAGCTATTTTCTGAGCTTGGGGCCATATGCGTTTTATTGGTTTGTGCTCAAGCCTAGCTCGGTGCCTGCTCTATCGCCCTCGCAGGTGCCTACGATCTCGCTGAAGCACTGGGAGAATATTTTTGCGGCCTCACAGCAAGAGAAGCTAGAGAAGGTGCTCACGAGCTATTTGACTCGCCGCCATTGGCTAGAGGGCCAAGCCGATAGAATTCGCGCCACCGAGCTAATTGAGCGTTTGGCGATTCCAGATAGCGATACCCACTTGCTCAACCTACGGGTAGACTACCGACAGGGCGATCCGGTGACCTATACGCTGCTGGTGAGCTACGCAGCCGATGAAGAAGCGCTGCATTTGCTCAGCGAAAACGCGCCGATGATTGTCGCGAAAATGAAGCTTTCAGATCCAGCCGAAGAAGGCGTGCTTTATGATGCGATCGCCGATCCTGACTTCCTCAGCACCATTTTGAAGACGATTGTTAATAGCGGCACCTATGAAGGCTCGTCGGGTAGGTTGCAAGCTAAGCTACTGCGGGGCGATCGCATCAACAACCTACCGATGCACGCCATCCCGCTAGCAGGCGATTACAACAACAGCTCAGTCGTTTACGATATCAACGGGCTAGGCAGCGGCAACAGCTTGATCCTCAAGTTTTTCCGCAAGCTAGAGCAAGGCGTCAATCCTGACCTAGAGATTCGCAGCTTCTTAAGCAAGCATCAAAAGTTCTGCAACTTTAACGCCGTTGTGGGCTATCTCTCGTATCAGCGCAGCGATCAGCGCGGGCAAAAGGGCACCGCCACCATTGGCGTACTGCAAGAGTATCTGCCTGAAGCGCAAAGCACTTGGAACTATTCGCTCGACAACATTCGCAGCTACTTCGATCAGGTGGCCGTTGAGTTCCCAGAAATGTCGGAAGCCCCACCGCCATCAAAGCCCTTAATCGATTTGCAAGCCGCCTATGATGAAGACACCGAAGAAAAGCGGCTGGCGGCTCACTTAATTGGCCCTTACCTGTCCAACATGCAGCTATTAGGTCAGCGAACCGCAGAGTTTCACCTCACGCTCGCTTCCGACCCAAACGATCCGGCCTTTGCACCAGAGCCCTTCAGCGGTTTTTACCAGCGCTCAATCTACCAGTTTAACCGCAACCTGACGGGCCAGGTATTTCGCCGCATTAAAGACGAACTGAACAATCCTAAGGGCGTGCTGCGCGGAGAGCTAAAAGATCTGGCCAGCAGCGTTTTTGGCTATCAGGAGATTTACCTGGAGCGGTTTAGCCAGCTGCTAGAGTGCAAAATCACGGCGGCTCGCACTCGCTACCACGGTGACTATCACCTGGGGCAAACGCTCTACACCGGCAAAGACTTCATTTTGATTGACTTTGAAGGCGAAGACAACCGTACCGTTAGCGAGCGGCGAATTAAGCGATCGCCCCTCCAAGACGTAGCCTACATGCTTCAGTCCATTCACTATGCCACCACCTACGGCTTTAGAACCGAGATCGAAAGCGGTGTCATTCGCCCCGAGCAGGCCGATCATATTGAGCAGTGGGCGCAGTTTTGGGAGCAGTGGGTGAGCGCCGCTTTCCTATCGGCCTATCTCAAGACGGCCAGCACTGGCAGCTTTTTGCCCACAACGCACCAAGAGCTTCGCGTGCTACTAAAAGACTATCTGCTGTCTCGGGCCATTCACGACGTTGGCTATAAGCTCACCTACGGCGCTGACGAAATCGACGTGCCCCTGCGCCGACTGCTTCAGTTTGTAGACGATCAGCTCGTGTAAAAAGTGCAAAGGACTACGCTGCGCTGATAGAACAATCGGCTCTGCTCAATAAGCTAGCTCAACCAAAATAGTAAAAACAATTCGATACGTTTGGTTACATTGCTTAAGCAGATTGTGCCTCAACGCGGGTAGAAAGGTAAAGGAAAAGTAAAATTATTTTGTTTTAGGGTTTTTGTCTCTATAAGTAGTTACAAGAAGCGAAATTATCTGCTTCAAAATTTCGCTGCAAACCTTCACGCCCTCGCGTATCTAAAAATTGCTTATGGCTGTTCTAAAAGTTGGCATTAATGGATTTGGTCGGATTGGTCGCCTCGTCTTTAGAGCGGCGATCAAAAACCCAAATATTCAATTCGTTGGCATTAATGACTTAGTCCCTCCCGAGACGCTGGCCTATCTGCTCAAATACGACTCTACTCACGGCACGTTTCCGGGTGAAGTAGAAGCTCGCGATAACGGCATTATCGTGAACAGTCAGTTCATTCCCTGCACCTCAATTCGTAACCCGGCTGAGCTGCCCTGGGGCGAGCTAGGCACAGACTATGTCATAGAGTCCACCGGGAGATTCGTCACGTACGATGCGGCTAAGTTCCATTTGGATGCAGGTGCTAAGCGCGTAGTGCTTTCTGCGCCGACAAAGAGCCCTGAATCGGTGAGCACGTTCTTAGTGGGCGTGAACCACGAGACCTTTAAGCCCGAGAGCGATTTTATTGTTTCTAACGCTAGCTGTACAACTAACTGCTTGGCGCCGATCGCCAAGGTCATTAACGACAGCTTTGGCCTTAAAGAAGGATTGATGACCACCATTCACGCAGCGACGGCAACGCAGCCGACGGTAGATAGTCCTAACAGCAAAGATTTGCGCAGCGGTCGGGGCGCAGGCCAAAACCTGATTCCGGCTTCTACAGGCGCGGCTAAGGCCGTTACTTTGGTGCTGCCAGAGCTAGCGGGTAAGCTGACGGGCATGGCTGTTCGCGTGCCGACGCCGGATGTATCGGTGGTGGATCTCACCTTTCGCACCGAGCAGGCGACTAGCTATGATGAAATTTGCGATCGCATGAAATCCGCTGCTCAAAATGAACTACGCGGCGTCTTGGGCTACACCGATCAGCCGCTGGTGTCTACCGACTTCACGGGCGACCCTCGCTCCAGCATTTTTGACGCGACGGCTGGCATGGCGCTAAACGATCGCTTCTTTAAAGTGCTTGCCTGGTACGACAACGAGTGGGGCTACTCTAACCGGGTGATGGATTTGATGCTGTATATGGCCCAGGCTGAAGGCATTTTGAGCGAGCCGGAAGCGGAAGAAGCCGCTGATCCAGCGATGGCCGTGGCTCAGTAGAGCAGGCGTTTTCGTCTATTCATCTAGGAAGGTCATCTAAGAGAAGGCCCGCAGCGATTCAAGCACAACAGAATCGCTGCGGGCTTTTAGCTAGGGCAAGCGGGCTAGTCCTGTATATATTCTGTGCCTTCAACTAGCGCTATTTCGGCCCTGACGAATTCGCGACCTAAGTAGGCAGCATGATCGAGATAGCTAATCGGACAGGGATTCTCTTTATCTTCAAATATTTTCATGCACAGCTCTTTGGCCGTTCGCCCGGTAAAGAGCTGTGCTGCTGAGCGCGTATTGCCGCCCCGTACGGAGAGAGGCTTACCCGTTTTAGGG
Source organism: Phormidesmis sp. (assembly GCA_049646385.1). Taxonomy (GTDB): domain Bacteria; phylum Cyanobacteriota; class Cyanobacteriia; order Phormidesmidales; family Phormidesmidaceae; genus Phormidesmis. The sequence continues at coordinate 7,241 of JBARVS010000410.1, forward strand.
TCACAGGCCAGCCCTTTTTCGTTAATCACATTGGTAAAATGCTTGGCGCACAGCAGCTCAGCTTCGCGGTCTACATAAATCAAAAAATAGCCGTTGGGATCTAGCTCAATGAATCGCTTTGAGAGCTTGTCATCAAAGGCGGCTAGCGCCTGTGCATTTACTGCTTTGGAGTGAGGTGTAGGAATAGAAACTGCGGCCATGGTGCTTTACCTGAGTGCTCTTCTGTAGAGCTTGTAAAAAAGCTTGCAAACAAGATGAAAGATGAGTGGTAGCCTATTATTTTATCGACAACTCATATTCTTTGCCAGGTGAGCTGATGGGTCTCGCTTTGATGCCAGCGCAGTAGCTGAGCGACACTGCCGACAGCCAGATCTTGCAGGCCAATGGCTTGACGCGGGGCTTGGGTGACCAGGGCGATCGCCTCCTCCACGCTGCAGATATTCCACTTCACCAAATTTGCCGCCCCCTCAATCAGCGGCAGCGTCGTCCCTGCCAGCGTGCCATCAGCCAAGCGCGCCGTTCCAGCAATCACTTCAATTTGTCTTTCATCCCAGGGGTAAATGCCATCAGGCAGGCCCAAAGGAGAAAGGGCATCGCTGGCTAAAAATAACCCACCCATCACGGCGTGTGTGCTGCCTCTACCCATGCGAATCAACAGATCTAGCACGGTGCGACAGATGTGCTGTCCGTCGGCAATAAAGCCGCACGATACATGAGGGTGCGCCAAAGCCGCGCCGAGTAAGCCAGGGTCGCGATGATGCAGGCTGGGCATTGCGTTGAAAGCATGGGTCACCATTGTAGCGCCCTGCTCAAAAGCATGATTTGCTTGCGCTGCGGTGGCCAAAGAATGACCCATGCTGACGGTAATACCGCGGCGGCTTAGCCACTCAATTACGCCCTTTCCAGTCTCTATTTCAGGCGCTAGCGTCACTATTTTAACGGTTGAGGCAAAGTCTCCTATTAACTGTTTAACAGCTGCCAACGTCAGCGGCTGCAAAAACGCTTTGGGATGTGCCCCTCGCTTTGCCACGTTTAAAAAAGGCCCTTCGAGATGCACCCCTAAAATCTTAGCCGAATTCTTTTTGAACGGAAGCTGTTGAAACTGTCTAATCGCTGATAGGCTTTTGTGAAAATTCTCTGGTGAAGTGGTTACCAGCGTCGGACAAAACCCATCAACGCCCTGTTGCCAAAGCAGCTCACAAATACTCTGAAGCTGTTCAAAATGCTCAGGTCTTAGCTCAGGAAAGGCCAGTCCCAAAGCACCGTTAATCTGTAAATCCACCGCGCCTGACGACACCCAGTCGCCAGCAACATCTATCACGGTCGCACTGGGAGAAGCGGCTACTGCCTCATCCACAGGCTTAACAGCTTTAATCAGGCCGTTTTTAATCTCAATTTGGTGGAGCCCCAAATAGTGAGGCAGGCGAGCGTTGAGAATGACAGTAGTATCAAAAGTATCAGACATGAATAACAAGCAAGCAAAAAACTAGAGGCTATGACTACACAGATAGGCGCATCGGTAGAGGTCGGTACAGAGGTTGGCGTAAAGGCTGAGACAGCAGTGGGAATTGTCATGGGCAGCGATTCGGACTTGCCAACAATGATGGATGCGATCGCCATCTGCGAACAGTTCAACATCCCCCACGAGGTCGCCATCCTCTCGGCCCATCGCACCCCGCAGCGCATGGTCACCTATGCCGAAACTGCTCACACCCGAGGGCTCAAGGTCATTATTGCAGGTGCAGGCGGCGCTGCTCACTTACCGGGTATGGTCGCGGCCCTTTCTCCTCTCCCTGTAATCGGCGTTCCGGTAAAAACCAGTACGCTTGCTGGCGTGGATTCTCTCTATTCTATTGTGCAAATGCCCAGTGGTATTCCAGTTGCCACCGTTGCTATTGGCAACGCCAAAAATGCCGGACTGCTCGCGGTTCAAATCTTAGCTGCGCACAATCCGGAACTGCTTGAGCAGGTTTTAACCTACCGCCAGCAGCTCAAAACCATGGTGAACGACAAGCAAAACCAGCTCGCTGCGCTAGGGGCTCGTCAATACTTGAAGCATATGATTAACCCCTAGAAGACTAATCCCTAGAAGCTATAAAAAAGAAGCAAGCGCTAAATGTTGCAAATTTGATACAAAGCATCGTGAGCTGAATTGGGAACAAGACAGTTTGTAAACTTTCTCCAAAACCACTTCACAAAATAACTTTGTGAGTATGCGCTTCTTGCCTAAAGTATCAGCCGATACAGAACGACTTCCTCAGAATTGGTGGAATAGGCCCATCAGTTTGATGGCTACGCAAGAGGTGAGCTGAAGCTAGCTTGAGTCCGGCGAGCAAGTCGGTAAAATGCGCACCCTCAAGGCTATGAATGACTGTTTAAACCGCGTTAGGAACGCCAGAGACCACAATGTCTAATTTTATACTCAACAAAAGAAAGCACGCCAGGCGATCGCCCTCGCCCTGGGATGCCAATATCCCGCCCTTTACAGAAATGGCCGAACGCGCTTTAAGACTGGCGTTTCGCCGCCCGCGCGGTTGGGATTGGTTAACCTGCATTCCAATGGCCCTGGTCATTTTGGCCGTATGGGGCGTATCGGCTCATGCGCAAGATGCAGAGGTGACCGCTGGCGATGTTCAAGCTGTCTTAGACAACATTTGGATTGTCATAGCCTCTATCCTCGTTATTTTCATGAATGCGGGCTTTGGCATGTTAGAGACAGGCTTTTGCCGTCAAAAAAATGCCGTCAACATTCTGACAAAGAACCTGATTGTATTCGCCTTAGCAACTCTCTCCTTTTGGGCATTAGGGTTTGCGCTGGCCTTTGGCGAAGGCACCCCTTTCTTTGGTCTGCAAGGATTTTTCCTAGCAGGGATAGACCCCGAGGCGCAGAACTGGGGCACCTTGACCACACCAGTCTTCTTCTTGTTTCAGACGGCGTTTGCAGGCACAGCCGCTACTATCGTCTCGGGTGCGGTAGCTGAGCGAGTTAAATTCTCTAGCTTCTTGATCTTCAGCATTTTGCTCACGGCTATTTGCTATCCTGTCACCGCTCACTGGGTATGGGGCGGCGGCTGGCTCAGCGACTTAAGCGGCATACTCGGCACCAGCGATCCGGCTGATCCAGAGTCTGTTTATGCCTTCAGCGACTTCGCAGGTTCTACCGTCGTTCACTCTGTAGGCGGCTGGGCTGCACTGATGGGCGCTATTTTCCTGGGGCCCCGTATTGGCAAGTATCAAAACGGCGGCGTCAATGCTATTCCGGGTCACAACATGAGCATTGCCACGCTAGGCTGTCTCATTTTATGGATTGGCTGGTTTGGCTTTAATCCTGGTTCTCAGCTAGCTGCTGATCTAGCCGTTCCTCAAATTGCCCTAGTGACTAACTTAGCAGCGGCAGCAGGCGGCGTCACAGCGACCTTTACGGCCTGGGCACTTAGCGGTAAGCCTGACCTATCGATGGTGATTAACGGTATCTTAGCGGGCCTAGTCGGTATTACTGCGGGCTGTGGCGGCATTGGCTATTGGGGTGCAATCATTGTCGGCGGCATTGCGGGTGTGATTGTAGTATTCTCGGTTGGCTTTTTCGACAGCATCAAAATTGACGACCCGGTGGGGGCAACTTCTGTTCACCTAGTTTGTGGCATTTGGGGTACGCTGGCCGTTGGCCTGTTCCATGCGGATTTGGGCCTCTTTTTTGGACATGGCATCAATCAGCTGATTGCCCAGATTATTGGCATCGTGACGGTTGGTGTGTTTACCGTAGCGGTGACTTCCATCATCTGGGTTGTCATTAAGTCTTTAATCGGCCTGCGCGTTTCTTCCGAGGAAGAAATCAAGGGATTGGATATTGGCGAACATGGCATGGAAGCCTACAGCGGTTTTCTTAAAGACACTAGCGACATGGGCGGAATCATTTAGGCGCGTCATGCGCTCGATGCTAGATGAGATAGCTAAACCCAATAGCTAGACCTGTCCTATACAATCTGTACTAGCTGAGCGGCAAGAGAAGATCTTTGGATTTTCTTTTGCCGCTTTTAGGTTGGTTGCTTTTAGTTAACTTCTCCTCTACTACCCCTAAGCTGCCTGCTATTCTAACGGTACTTATTAAAACACTATAAAAAATCTCGCTTAAAAAAATAAAAAAAGCCCGCTAGTCCGTGTAACGCTAGGATGTCGAATTTCGCATGGGTAATTCAGCTTCCATTGTGGAAGAAATGTTTGAGGCACTGCCGACGCTGCGGTCTCAAATGTATTTCAAAACATCGCTGACGGCGCTCTCCCATGCTATGGAAGATCAGGTGCTGGCTGGCGTAGAAAAAGCGCCGCTAATTATTGCTAGTTTTCAGCAGGAAAGGTTTTATCGCCAAGAAGCGCATCGCTACGAGCGCATTGGTCAGCTCAGCGATCAGGTTTATGTGCTCTCGGCGGTAGAAACTAAGTTTCGTGAGACTATAGATGGCTATGAAAAGATAGATTTTGACAATGAGGACGCACTGCGTGAAGAATGGCATTTGGTTGTCATCGGTGAGCAGTATAGCGCTGCCCTGATTTGTCGCGAGCATGATGATCAAGAGCACGATAGCAGTCATTCATCTATTGAGCTTGGTGATGAGCTTAATAAGGGGGGCGATCGCGCAGACGATGGGACTGGGCTATTTATGCCGCATTGGGATCAAACCCGACGGTTTGAAGGGATTTGGACTTTGAATCGTCAGGTGAGCCTGCGGGCGGCTGATTTGTTACTTAATCGCATTCGGGTATATCGTCCTGAGCTGGCTGAGAAAATTACGGCAGCTAAAGCCCGATTTATTCCGGCGGTGCTTAGCAGTGATTTGAGTGGGGAGAGCGATCCATTTGCGCAGCGGCTGATTACCTACTTGCAGGCGGGGCAGTATAGGCAGCTCAAGGCGTACCGTGCGATCGCCCTGCAAGAGCAAAGAGCCCGCCTAGTTAATTCGATTACGGCAGCTATTCGGCAGTCGTTGAACCCAACTGAAATCTTTGCGATCGCCACGCAAGAACTCGGCAAGGTGCTCAGCGTAGGCCGCTGTATTATCTATCGCGCCAACCCCGACGATACCAGCGTCACCATTGAGCATGAATATCGCCAAAGCTCTCTCAGCTCACTAACCGGGAGGGCTTGGCCGCTGTCTGACAATCCTCTATATCAGTGGGTAAAAAGCCATCGCCATACGCTGGCTGTTGACGATGTCGCAGATGAACCTATTCTCAATGCCCCCGAAATTGATCTCAGCGAGATTTTGCCCCAGCTACGGCGCTGGCAGATTCGTAGCTGCTTGCTGGTTCCTTTGGTTCATAAAAATCGGCTGCTCGGCATGATCGAGCTGCATCTTAACGAGGGCAGCGGCTACGCTTGGGAGAAAGATGAAATTAAGCTAGCAGAGGCGATCGCCGGCCAGCTCAGCGTTGCTCTCATTCAGGCCGAAGCCTACGCCAACTTAGAAGATCTCAACCAGCAGCTTGCCGATCTTGAGCGCACGCGCAGCAACCTGATTGCCATTACCGGACATGAGCTGCGCACGCCCCTTTCCACCATTCGCGTGTGCTTAGAGAGCCTTACCAGCGAGCCTGACATGCCCGACGAAATGCGCCAGGTCATGCTCGACACCGCCCTGACCGATGCCGAGCGAATGCGCAAGCTCGTTCAAGATTTTTTGACGCTCTCTCGGTTAGAAAGCCGCCGGGTGGAGTGGAACTTAGAATCGCTAGAGCTGCAAGAGTGCGTAGATTTAGCCCTGAGCAGCCTGCGCTGGCAAAACTCCGCTGATGCCGCGCCTTCTATTAGAATTGAAACCGATCTGAGTGAAAATTTGCCGCTGGTGCGCGCCGATGGTGAATGGGTAGTAGAAGTGCTCTCTAAGCTGCTAGATAACGCCTGTAAGTTTACAGAGGCCAACGGTCAGGTGACCATTAGCGCTGCGGCTGTTGAGGGGAGCGATCGCCCTCAAAAAGTAGAAATTACGGTAGGCGACACAGGCCGAGGCATTGAAGCCGACCGACTAAAGACCGTATTCGAGCGATTTTATCAAGAAGAAGGCGCGCTGCGGCGATCGGTCGGCGGCACCGGGCTAGGGCTGGCCATTTGTCAGCAGATTATCGAAGGCTTAGGCGGCGACATTTGGGCCACCTCCGCTGGCAAAAATCAGGGCACCCAAATTCATTTCACTCTCCCTGCCGTCGGCAAATCAGCCCGCCGCCGTGGTAATACGCCTTCTAGCCGTCAAGGGCTGCGCCCGTCTGCTCAGTCGGCAGCCTCAAAATCAGCGCTCCCCTCGACTAGCCCTATCGCTAAGAGTGCCAAAAGTCGTTCTCGTTAATAAAACTATTACGCTTCGTATCAAGCTTGTAAAAGTGTCCCTGCGGTGATGATACGATCCCAGTCAGCTAAGCTTGAGAGAGTTTCATTCATGGCCGAAAAACTGACTGGTAAAATGCCCAAATTTGGAGGCAGCACGGGCGGCCTTTTAACGAAGGCCGCTGTCGAAGAAAAATACGCAATCACCTGGACTTCTGGAAAAGAACAGGTTTTTGAAATGCCTACCGGTGGCGCAGCCATCATGAACGAAGGCGAGAACCTGTTGTATCTGTCTCGTAAGGAGCAGTGTTTAGCCCTGGGCACACAGTTCAGGACTAAATTTAAGCCCAAAATTATGGACTACAAGGTCTACCGAGTATTGCCCAACGGCGAAGAAATCTTCCTGCATCCCAACGATGGGGTCTTCCCTGAAAAGGTGAACGAAGGTCGTGGCTACAGCGGGAAAAAAGAGCGGAGCATTGGCGAAAATCCTGACCCTGCTACCATTAAGTTCAGTGGAAAGCAGACTTTTGAGGTCTAACTTTTAAGGTTTGACGTTTGAGGTCTAACATTCAAGGTCTAACAGCTTTTTAGCATACGGCTTTTCTAATAGCTGATACCAAGACTGATTACGCTAACGTCCGCAGCAAAAAATAAACTCAGATAAAAGGGTAGCTTTATCGGCTACCCTTTTGTTTTAACTGCGTATCACCGCCTGCTTACGCCATGATCTTTCCAGACTTTGAGACCTTCTGCGACCTTGCAAAACAGGGCAACTTTGTGCCGATATATCAGGAATGGGTAGCCGATCTCGATACGCCTGTGTCTGCTTGGTATAAAGTCTGTGCGGGTCAGCCCTATAATTTTTTGCTAGAGTCGGTAGAAGGCGGTACGCTGGGGCGCTACAGCTTTTTAGGCTGCGATCCGCTGTGGGTGCTGGAGTCTAAAGGCGATCGCACCACCCAAACGTTTCGAGATGCGACAGCCACCGTACTAGAAGGCAATCCGTTTAATATTTTGCAAGATTGCCTAGCGCCGCTAAAGCCCGTGCGACTGCCTCAGCTACCGCCGGGAATTGGTGGTCTGTTTGGCTTTTGGGGCTACGAGCTAATTAGCTGGATTGAGCCAACGGTGACGACCTATCCTCGCAATGAGGATGATTTGCCCGACGGCTTGTGGATGCAGATGGACAGCCTGCTGATTTTTGATCAGGTAAAGCGAAAGGTGTGGGCGGTTGCCTATGCCGACCTGAGAGATCCGGCGGTAGACCTGAGAGCGGCTTATGAAGGTGCGAGCGATCGCGTCAAAAATCTCGTCACCAAGCTTCGCCTGCCCCTGTCCGAACAGGATACCTTGCTCGCTTGGACATCTCCCGAAGCCAGCACAGCGCCGCCCGTGCAATACACCAGCAACCGCACCCGCGCCGAATTTTGCGCCTGCGTCGAAAAAGCCAAAGCCTACATTCGAGCAGGCGATATTTTTCAGGTGGTCGCTTCTCAGCGGCTTCAGGCCACCTACAGCGGCGAGGCGTTTGCCCTATACCGCTCCCTGCGACTCGTCAACCCTTCGCCCTACATGTGCTATTTCAACTTCAACGGCTGGCAGCTCATCGGCTCTAGCCCTGAAGTCATGGTTAAGGCCACCCGCACGGGGCCAGATGCGCCCATGCAGGCTACCCTACGCCCAATTGCAGGCACCCGTCCCAGAGGTAAAACCCCGGCTGAAGATGCCGACTACGCCGCTGACTTACTCGCCGATCCAAAAGAAGTCGCTGAGCATGTGATGCTAGTAGACTTAGGCCGCAATGACTTAGGGCGCGTTTGCACTAGCGGCACCGTCGTGGTTGATGAGCTGATGGTAATTGAAAACTACTCCCACGTCATGCACATCGTTAGCAATGTCGTCGGCGATTTGGCCCCTGATAAAACCGCTTGGGACTTGCTGAAGGCGAGCTTTCCAGCAGGCACCGTCAGCGGTGCGCCGAAGATTAGGGCGATGCAAATTATTAATGAACTGGAGGGCGATCGCCGTGGCCCCTACTCAGGCGTCTACGGCTATTACGACTTTGAAGGCCAGCTCAACAGCGCCATCACCATCCGCACCATGGTCGTGCAGCCTGCTGAAGACGGTAGCCAAACCATTAGCGTACAGGCGGGTGCCGGGTTGGTAGCAGACTCGGTGCCCGAAAGTGAGTATCAAGAAACGTTGAATAAAGCTAAGGGAATGCTAGAAGCCGTGCGCTGTCTGAAAGGATAAGAACAAACAGATATAATCAAAGGGGGGAAAAAGTTTGGGTAACGTTCGCTAGCCGGTTAATTCGCTACAAATGCAAGATAGAACAGCTAATGGCTGGTAAAACATTTCTACTCCCACAAATGAACAGCTAACGAATGTCCAATTGTGGCCACACAAAGAAGTTGTAAAGCTTACTAATATTGAACAGTGCTTTGAAATTGCTGCACTAATGCGCGGGCAGCTTGGC
>JBARVS010000411.1:0-2039 GCA_049646385.1 Phormidesmis sp.
GGCGCATCGATCCTAAAGGCCGGTTTGCGCCTTTGGGATGGCAAGACAGAAAGCGCCGTTGCCGCGATTAAAATTGTTCGACATAACCTCTATCGCCCTACGGCCCTGATTCATGAGTCTGGGCACCAGATTGCGCATATTTTGGGGTGGAATCGGGAGCTTGCAGCCGGGCTAAAGCAAGCCCTCTCACCGGCTTCTGAGGAAATAGGTGAGATCTGGGCCAGCTGGGCTTCAGAGATTGCGGCAGATGCGATCGCCTTTGTCTACACCGGATATGCGGCAATCGCAGCGCTGCACGATGTGTTGGCTGGGGGGCACTTGTTTGTGTTTAACTTTGTTCCAGGTGACCCGCACCCAACCAGCTATGTTCGGGTGCTGCTGGGGGTCGAAATGTGTCGTCAGGCTTTCGGTTCAGGCCCCTGGGATGCGCTAGCGGAGGTCTGGAGCCGCAGCCATTCGCTCAAGCAGGCAGATGCAACTGTGCGCACGGTTTTAGAACAATCTTTGCCACTGCTGCCCAAGGTGAGCGAGCTGGCTTTGTCTACACCCATGCGAGCTTTTGGCGGGCATAAGCTAGTAGAGCTGATCAACCCTCAACGGGTGCGCCCTTCTACCTTAATTAAGTTAGAGCATCAGCTTGGCCCAGCGCTCTATAGCTCGCATCACTGGGTGCAGGCAGAAGCCTTGCGGCTGTTGGCCCTCTCTGGCTACAAAGCGGCGATACAGCCCGAGCGATCACTAGAGATTTTGCAACAGCAGCGAGATTGGATGGTCTTGCTAGGTTCCTCTTTGCAAGCAGCGTGAGGAAACCCGATGTTTGCTCGCTTTAGAAACGCCTTCAAATCTGTTCAGCCTCAAGGCTTAGCTGATCAGCAACAAATCACTCAAAAAGAAAATAAGGAGATAGCTAAGATGACAAATGGAGAAACGCAAAGTGAAGGGACTCAGCCGCAAAGACCTGCGCCACCGCCAGTGGGAAATGCGATCGCACCTGACAACCAACAAGCTCAATCAGAGTTTTTAGACATCAAACGCGCCCTGACTGAGCGACGAGCGACCCCCGATCCTGAACCCGGCTGGGTTTTGCCCCGCGTAGACAACAAAGCCGCCTTTAGCGATCCAACCATCAACCCACCCATCCCAGAGCCGTAAAGGCTAAACCAATTACAACAAACTCACGATATTAGGAACTGACCATGTTTAGACGCCTAACCACGCCATCCGACGGACTGACCTATAAAGACAAAGCTCAAGCGCTGTTTCGGCTGCACCCCAGCGAACTCTCAGCCCTGCTAGAAACAGCCTGGGACTTTAGAATTTGGGATCAAAACGAAGAATTAGGCCATCCCAGACGCCGGAGTGATATTCCAGGAGTCCCCGAATACTTGCTCAACACGCTGTTTAGCGCCGCACCGCCCCAGACGGGATTGCCTAATTTCTTTATCGGCAATCAGCAGCGGTTTAACAGTACCGGCACGATTCCAGGGCGAGGCGGTATTCTGTGGGATCATTTGATCTATGCCTATTTGATTGAAAACACTCGAATTTACGACATCTTTCGCAAAGTCATTTACGAATACCGCCATGGCGAAAAGCTAGGCGTCCCGCTTGCCAGCACTCAGCACTGGCTCAGAAATACAGAAGAACTGTTCTTTCGAGATGCCGCCCCTTTCAGCATCTACTCGGTGAGCAGCTACCTGCGCGCCGACTCTGAAGCGTCTCGGCGCAATGCCTACTACCGCATGTTTGGCATGGACTTAAACCACGGCATGGGAAATGGCCGCGCCTACGTCAAGTCTGAGACCGCGAACCGCGAATTTATCACCACCTGGGAAGAATTTTTAAGAGAGGTCTGGGTGGCTATTTCTAACCAAAACAACACCAGCGGCAGCAATCCTCAAGATGACGCCGCCATCCTCGATTTGGCCAAACGTCTGCACGACATGCTCAGAACGCGTCGCACCAACGGGAATATATCTCGCGAGGAATTTTGGTATGTCTCGATGATGTCCTGGTTCCATCTCTCTGTCGAGTTTAAT
>JBARVS010000412.1:0-2694 GCA_049646385.1 Phormidesmis sp.
AAGAGTCGATTATCGAGTCTTATTTGTTTTTGGGTTTGGAGCTGAAGGGAGAGCAGTATAGCCGGACGAAGCTATCGGTGATTACTCGCGAGCTGAACAAGCTGTTTGCAATGCCGGTGATGGTGATATTTCGCTATGGCGAGCTGATGACGCTGGCGGTGATTGATCGGCGGCTGAATAAGCGGGATGAGTCGAAGGATGTGCTGGAGAAGGTGACTTTGATTCGGGATATTTCTGTGGTGAGTCCGCATCGGGCGCATACAGAGATTTTGTTCGATCTGTCGTTGGAACAGCTTTATAGAAATCATAAGTTCAACAGTTTTGAGCAGCTTCATCGGGCTTGGCGTAAAACGTTGAATAGCTCAGAGCTGAATAAACGATTCTTTAAGGAGTTGACTAACTGGTATTTTTGGGCGACGGAAATAGCAACGTTCCCTGAGAATGCTCCGAAGGATAGTGAGAAAAAGAGGAACAGCGAGGAGAAAAAGGACTCGCCTAGCGTGATTCGGATGATTACGCGGCTGATGTTTGTATGGTTCTTGAAAGAGAAGGGGCTGGTGCCGGATGAGCTGTTTCGGCAGCAGGATGTGAGGGCGCTAATTCATTTTGATACGGCGGGTGAGTATAACGAGAAAAGTAGCTATTACAAGGCGATTTTGCAGAATTTGTTTTTTGCGACGCTGAATCAGGAGATGAATACGGAGAGGAAAAGAGATAATCGGAAGTTTCGGAGTCAGTCGGGCAGTCGTAGTTCTCACTATGGCATCTCTAATGTTTTTCGGTATGAGGGTTTATTCAGGCAGCCAAAACAGGCTTTGGCTTTATTCGATACGGTGCCGTTTTTGAATGGTGGATTGTTTGAGTGTTTGGATGATGTGGGGGTGAAGCCTGCGAAAAGGGTGGATGGGTTTAGCGATCGCGCCGACAACGCCCTCTCAGTTCCAAACGAACTTTTTTTCGCAGAAGAACACGAAGAAGATCTAAGTGCTGCTTACGAAACCGAAAGCAAGAAATACAAGAAGCAAAAGGTACGTGGACTTATTGATATATTGGGTAGCTACAAGTTCACCATTTCCGAAAATACGCCTTTAGAAGAAGATATCGCGCTAGACCCGGAACTGCTGGGTAAAGTGTTTGAGAATTTGCTGGCGTCTTACAACGCAGAAACGAAGAGTACGGCACGGAAGAAAACGGGCTCGTTTTATACACCGCGAGAAGTGGTGGACTACATGGTAGATGAGTCTTTGAAGCTGTATCTGCTGAATAAAATGACGGCTGATACTGCGACTCAGGCGGATAGCGATGCGGTAGAGGGTGACGATGTAGAAGGTTCGGCGCTAGAGGATAAGCTGAATAACCTCTTGAACTATCAGGCGGCGGCGCATGAGTTTGATGATGCTCAGGTGACGGTTCTGATTGATGCGATTGATCAGCTAAAGATGATCGATCCGGCGGTGGGGTCGGGTGCTTTCCCAATGGGGATTTTACAAAAGCTGGTGTTTTTGCTAAGTAAGCTAGACCCTAAGAATGAGCGATGGTATGGTGTGCAGCTTGCCACTGCGGAGCGAATTGAGGATTCTGAGGCGAGAGAGGCAGCCATAGAAGGCATTCAGGAGGCTTTTGAGCGCAATGAGTTGGACTATGGGCGCAAGCTGTATTTGATTGAGAAGTGCGTGTATGGGGTGGATATTCAGCCGATTGCAGTGCAGATTGCTAAGCTGCGGTTCTTTATCTCGCTGATTGTGGATCAGCGGGTAGATGATGAGGACGATAACCGGGGGATTCGACCTTTGCCGAACTTGGAGACTAAGTTTGTGGCGGCGAATACGCTGCTGAGTATTGAAGATGAGAGCGGCGGCAACCTGACGCTGAAGTCTCCGGAGATAGAGCAGAAAGAGGATGAGCTAAAGCAGGTACGAAGGAGTCACTTTAGCGCAAGAACTCAAAAAACTAAGAAGAAGTATCGTGAGATTGATAAAGCGCTTCGTGAGGAAATTGGGAAACTGCTAATTGGGCTGATGCTGCCTGGAGAGACGGCGAGGAAAATGTCTCACTGGGATCCTTACGACCAAAATACGTTTGCGAGCTTTTTTAATTCGGAATGGATGTTTGGAGTGCAGGATGGTTTTGACGTGGTGATAGGCAACCCGCCATACGTGAGGCATGAAAAAATAAAGGAGATGAAGCCCGACCTGAAAATTCTATATGAGTCAGCTTATACAGGGGTGGCGGATTTGTATGTTTATTTCTATGCGCAGGGATTGAATCTGCTGCGAGAGGGCGGCATTCTTAGTTTTATCTCTAGCAACAAATACTTTCGGGCAAGGTATGGGGAAAAGCTGCGTAAGCTGTTGACTAAAGAAGTTACTATTCATCAGATTATTGACTTTGGCGATGCGCCTGTGTTTACGGCGATCGCCTACCCCACCATCGTCATCGCGCAAAAAGCCAAGCCAGAAGATCAGCGAGTGATGGCTTTGAATTGGGAGATGGGCGAACCGATAGAGCAGTTTGCCTCGGTTGTGAAGAAAGAAAGTTTTTGGATGCCACAGCAGGATCTGAACGTGAAAGGGTGGCAGCTAGCAGACGATGACAGCTTGAAGCTGCTGAAACGACTGCGGAAGATGGGCACGCCTGTGGGAGAGTATGTGAACGGTCGCTTTTATAGAGGCGTTTTGACAGGGCTGAACGTAG
>JBARVS010000413.1:0-20883 GCA_049646385.1 Phormidesmis sp.
GCAGTCATTACGATCTTTTGGGGTCAGTTTCATTTATCGCCATCAAAGCCTGCCAAAACTTGCGATATTGTAGATGCGATCGCCTCGAAGCCGATCTAAGAATCCCATGAATCGCGCTCCTGCCGAATATAAGCATCAATTTCGGCAACGCTGGAAAAGCTGCCTTTAGCAATAAAGTCAACTAAGTTTTTTGAAGGTTTCTTGGGTTCCTCAGGCTCCTCTACTAGCACAATCACCTCCACAGTGGCCCCTTCAGGCAGCTCATCTGAATGCACTTCAATAAAGCCACCAGGCTTAACAATTGCTTTGGCCTTAACAGTTTGAATCATGGTTTGTCCCGATAACCGCTGAGGTTAAACGCCTTCTATGACTAGCTAATCTATATTTTGCTACCTATTTTTCCATTCGAGGCAGTCTGCTTCTATTTCTTTAAGGGCCGTGCCTCCCAATCGGTGCATTCTTAAATGCCTACGCACGGCCTCACTCCCCGGTTCGGTAACCCCCCCTTCAGCAAACCGCCCTCCATTAAGCACTATAGATATAACCTTTGCGAACAAAAACCTCGTTAGTTATTCAGCTCGGAGCATACACATGGGAAAAGTAGTTGGAATTGATTTAGGCACCACCAACTCGGTCGTAGCCGTTATGGAGGGGGGAAAGCCTTCTGTAATCGCTAACGCCGAAGGATTTAGAACCACGCCGTCGGTGGTGGCCTATGCCAAAAATGGCGATCGCCTCGTCGGTCAAATCGCCAAGCGTCAGGCGGTAATGAACCCCGAAAATACGCTGTATTCAGTCAAGCGCTTCATTGGCCGTCAGTATGATGAAGTCAACAACGAATCCAGCGAAGTCCCCTACAAAATTGCCAAAGTAGGCGGCAACGTTAAAATTGAAACCTCTGACGGCAAGCAGTACGCCCCCGAAGAAATTTCATCACAGGTACTGCGCAAGCTCATAGATGACGCCAGTAAGTACCTCGGCGAAAAAGTAACCCAGGCGGTGATCACCGTTCCGGCCTACTTCAACGACTCTCAGCGTCAGGCCACTAAAGACGCTGGTAAAGTCGCAGGCGTAGAAGTGCTGCGCATCATCAACGAGCCCACAGCCGCAGCCCTAGCTTACGGCTTAGATAAAAAGAGCAACGAAACCATCCTCGTCTTTGACTTAGGCGGCGGTACCTTCGACGTTTCCATACTAGAAGTAGGCGATGGCGTATTTGAAGTGCTCTCTACCTCAGGTGACACTCACTTAGGCGGTGACGACTTCGACAAAAAGCTAGTTGACTACCTTGCCGAAGACTTTGCCAAAAAGGAAGGCATCGACCTGCGTAAAGACAAGCAGGCTCTACAGCGCCTAACCGAAGCCGCTGAAAAAGCCAAAATTGAACTCTCTAGCGTCAGTCAGGCTGAAGTTAACCTGCCGTTTATCACCGCTACTCAAGATGGGCCTAAGCATTTAGAAACCACCTTGACTCGCGCCAAATTTGAAGAGCTATGCTCTGATTTAATCGACCGCTGCGGTGTCCCTGTGAAAAACGCGCTCAAGGATGCCAAGCTCAGCAACTCTGATATTGATGAAGTTGTCTTAGTAGGCGGCTCTACTCGTATCCCTGCTGTTCAAAGCTTAGTCGAAAAAATCTTAGGCAAAGCGCCTAACCAAACCGTTAACCCGGATGAAGTCGTCGCTATCGGTGCGGCCATTCAAGGCGGTGTCCTTGCTGGTGAAGTTAAGGACATTCTGCTGCTAGACGTTACGCCGCTGTCTTTGGGCGTAGAAACCCTTGGTGGCGTCATGACCAAGCTGATCACTCGCAACACCACCATCCCCACCAAAAAGTCAGAGGTGTTCTCCACCGCTGTCGATGGGCAAACCAACGTGGAAATCCACGTGTTGCAGGGTGAGCGCGAAATGTCCAGCGACAATAAGAGCCTGGGAACCTTCCGCTTAGACGGCATTCCCGCCGCTCAGCGTGGCGTTCCTCAAATTGAAGTCATCTTTGATATTGACGCCAACGGCATCTTAAACGTCACCGCCAAGGACAAAGGATCGGGCAAAGAGCAGTCTATTAGCATCACCGGAGCCTCTACGCTCTCTGAGAATGAAGTAGAGAAAATGGTGCGCGACGCTGAAAGCAACGCTGATGTTGATAAAGAACGGCGCGATCGCATTGACGTGAAAAACCAAGCCGACTCCCTCGCCTACCAAGCCGAAAAGCAGGTAGAAGAGCTAGGCGACAAGGTGCCCGCTGACGACAAAGAGAAAATTGAGGGCCAAATCAAAGAGCTAAAAGAAGCCCTAGCCGCTGAAGACTTCGATAAAATCAAGTCCAGCATGGAAGCGCTTCAGCAAGCCCTTTACGCCCTCAGCAGCAACCTCTATCAGCAGGCCGATGGTAGCGATGGCGGTGGCTCAGAGGCTACCGCTGATGACACCAGCCAAACAGATGCCAGCGCCTCCAAAGGCGGCGAAGATGACGTTATCGACGCTGAGTTTTCTGAAACAGACAACCAGTAAAACCCATTAGCTCAGGTTTTTTGGATACTTCCAACTCACCAAAAAGTTAATCAAAAGTCTATCTAAATAGATTGGGAAAAAGGATGCAGCGGGATTATTTACCGTTTTGCATCCTTTTTTTTATCTACGCAGCGTACTGTATCCAGTGGTAATCAAGCCTTTCTGGACACTTATCATAAATTTCTCAACAAGTTCCGGTAGCCGTTTAAAAAGGCATATTCATCATAACTTCACTTAAAAGTCCAGGATTACACCCCAAAACGGCTGTTGGATATATCAACTACCCTTAATACTTTTGATTTCTTTAAAAAGACATCAGCCCAAACTTCAGATAAAGAACTGAAGAATATGTGGTTTCACGCTATGCGTTAGCAGAGTGAATTACTACATTGAAAATCTAGGTGCATCAATTTTTTTTGATATGTTCGTTACTATGCCGAATTTAGACTATGCCTTACTTTGCAAACGTTGCCTCAGCTACCTTTGTAGCTATTTTAATAACAGCTTTGTCGCCTAGTTCAAAAGCATGGGCTGCGACTCTATTTATGGGCGACAGCAACGGCACATTTGGTTCACCCACCATAGATTCATCCGTAGATTCCGCAGCCACCTTCAGCATAGAAAAACCAAATTCTGAAACAGAATCTTTTGTTTCAGGAGAACCCGGCGATGGCTCCATGCCAAACAAGCTCACCTTTGTCAGAAGAAGTTTCTCAGCCCTCCCCAACCAAGCTTTCTCAATCGGTAGCCTATCCTATCTCAATGGGCAAACCTTCAGCGGCACCAACGTTTCGAGCGTACCTATCAGCATTAGCCTCAATCTGCTAGAGCCTGCACAAACGCAGCAGTTTGAATACAGCTTCATGTTCAACCTCACCCCCAACGCCGATACCCACAGCAGCGCCGACAGCCTTACCATCTCTGACAACCCAACCCCTCAAGCCTTTACGCTCGCACAAGAAACTTACCAGCTCAAAGTTTTAGGATTTAGTGCAGACAATGGCGTAACCTTCACCCGCCAATTTCAAGTCCCTGAAGACCAAGCGATTAACAGCGTCTTATTTGCGCAGATTGAGAAAGAGGACTCTATGCCCGAGCCCCCAACAAAGCCAACAGAGCCAGAGTCCCCCATACAACAGCCAACAGAGCCGACGGAACCTCCCGTACAGCCAACAGAGCCGACGGAGGTTCCAGAACCCGTTTTACTCTCAGGGCTACTTGCGGGAGGAAGCGTTATCCTGCTCAAGAAAAGAAGAAGCAACCTAGCGCAAGCGAGCCAGCATTAGGTCACCCTAATAGTGCTAATAGCCCCTTACCCGTCAGCAATTCAATCAAAACAAGAGCTGCTATGCCAATCATGGCGGCTCTGCCATTCAGCCGCTCTGCATATTGATTGAACCCCTTCTTGGGTCGCTCCATATTAGGTACTTTCGTCGGCTGGATACTGGTCATAGCGGTTTTTAAGAATCGTTATCTCTATTGTCACTAATTATCGCATCCCTAGTCAATGGTTAGGCAACGCTAAGAAACACACAGCACAGTAGAATCACTATTCTCTAATGTATAGAAAGTCATTTAAGACAAGAGGGCAAGGACACGGCCTCGGTTACGCTCGCGGTTGTCAACCTTGAGCCACTACCCTTCGACCTGTGCGTATACTATGAGACGCTTTAACCTAAAAAAACAGATCGCCCTCCTGTCCATCGGAGGGCTTTTAACGCTTGGCCTACCTATTCAATCAGGACTAGGCAGCCCACAGGTTGATAGTGCTAGGCAAAGCTTACCCGGCAGACGGATCAGCGGCGGTTCTCGCTCTCCTAACGCTGCCTGCTTAGCCAATCCCGATCAGCCTGTTATTGCCCTCATGCCCAAAAACAATCTAGGTCTGACCGTTGCTGAACATCCCACGCTTTGGTTTTCCTTACCAGCCGTCAGCCCCGATAGAATACTTGAGTTTGGACTATACGATCCTTCAGGAGAACTGCTTTACACCAAAACGTTTAGTCCCCCTGGTAACGCTGAGGTCGCTAGCTTACCACTGCCCGATTCATTTTCGCCTTTAGTGGTTGACAAGGACTATAGATGGTATTTGTCGGTCGTTTGCAACCCGGAGAGCCGCGCCGAAGATTTGGTGGTGACGGGTTGGATTCGCCGAGTAGCACCTAGCCATAGCGTTAATGAACAGCTTGCTTTTGCGACCGCCAAAGAGCGCATTGCCCTATACGAAGAGTCAGCCCTGTGGTATGACACCCTTACCACCCTAGCAGAGCTGCGCCGCACTAGCCCCACCGCTATTCTATTAGAGCAGCAGTGGGTCAGCCTGCTAGAGTTGATTGACCTCCCTCAGGTGATTTCAGCGCCGCTTGGCAACCCGCTAATGCCTACCCCTCCCATAGCTCAAAGCCAGCCGCTGTCGCCTTGAAACCTCAGCTCAACATGAGTGATCGTAGGCATAAGTCAATGGGCATTCTTTAGAGGTATGCCTGCTAAACCTCTGTCGGAAGCCACTTTGCCTGCCATCACCAAGCTCTACAAAAAGCTTTGTAAAAAGCTGCGAAACGAACCCTACTGGCTCACCAGCATTGCTATTACCTGCTTATTGCTCGCGGTGCGAGAGGCCGGTGGCCTACAGTCATTAGAGCTGATTGCCTTCGACAATATGATTAGGATTCGAGAAGAACGAGGCCCCGACCCTCGGCTGCTCATTGTCGAAGTGACAGAAGAGGACATTCGCAATCAAAACGAGTGGCCGCTTTCTGATCAGACCATGGCTAAGCTGCTCAATCGGCTACAGGCAAATAGTCCAAAGGTGATTGGGCTAGATATTTATCGAGACATTCCGCAGGGCGACGGGCAAGCAGATCTCGCTAAAGCTTTGCGGCCCTCGAATGTGGTCACGATTACAAGCTTAGGCATCAGCGAAAGTGACAGTATTCCACCGCCGCCAAATATGGAGCCCGCTCAGGTGGGCTTTAATGATTTTATTATCGATCCAGATGGCATTTTGCGGCGTAGCTTTCTGTTTGCCTCAACAGCAGAAAATGAACAGCTTTTCTCTTTTGCCCTACAGATAAGCTTGAAGTATTTGAGCAAAGAGAAAGGCCAAAAGCAGGCTAATTTCAGGGCCGACAACAGCGCTTTGTATATAGATTCCACAGCGTTTTTGCCGCTAGATCCCAATTCGGGCGGCTATGACGATATTGATTCAGCGGGCTATCAAATGCTGATGGACTATCGCTCGTCTAACTGGGTGGCGCGAAAAGTTACTCTCACTGAGGTATTAAAAGGTGAGATAGATCCCGGCTGGGTTGAAGATAAGATTGTTCTTATTGGCGTGACGGCTCCTAGCATAAAAGACTTTTTCTACACGCCTTTTAGTGCTAAAAAATCAGGAGAGCATGTGATGCCAGGGGTGATCGCTCATGCTCAAATAGTCAGCCAAATCTTAAGCAGCGTTTTAGACGGGCAGCGGCTTTTTGGGTACTGGCCTCAAAGTATAGAAGTCGGCTGGATTTGGATTTGGGCGCTAGCGGGCGGCTTTTGGGTTTGGCGGCTAAAGCGATCGGTATTGCTGGGCGTGGTTATTCTCGCTAGTTTGTTTGGATTGGCGGGTGCTTGCTTTATCTCTTTTAGCCTGATGAGTTGGATACCTTTTGCGGCTCCAGCGATCGCGCTTCTCCTTACTAGCAGCACTTTAATCACCTATCAGGTCTTCTACAAGTCTTTTTACGACCCGCTGACGGGCCTGCCCAATCGATCTTTATTTGTGCGACAAACAAGGCGCGCGCTTCAGGAAAGCAGTCAGGCTGAGATACACACCTCCACGGCTGTTTTGCTGCTTGATTTAGATCATTTCAAAGCGATTAACGAGAGCTTTGGCCATCAGTTTGGCGATCGGGTGCTGCTGCTTGCAGCTGATCGCATCAGTGCCCAGCTGCCCTCGCAGGCCAAGCTTGCTAGAATCGGCGGCGATGAATTCGCTGTTTTGCTACGTGACTTGGCTGAAGCGAGTCAGGCAACTAAGATTGCTGATGCGCTATACAACCAGCTGACAGAACCCTTTGAGATCAATGGTGAATCTATTAAAACGAGCCCTAGTATTGGCATTGCGCTAAGCCAGTTTCAAATAGGTGAGCAGGCTGAAACGCTGATGCAGGACGCTCATAGAGCAATGGCGAGAGCCAGAGCGTTGGGCAAAGAACACTATGAAATTTTTGACCCAGGGATGAGAACAGAGGCTATTAAGCGGTTTCATTTAGAAGCTGAGCTGCGTTTAGCCATTAGCAAACAAGAGTTTTTGCTGTACTATCAGCCAATTATTCATCTAAAGACGGGCAGGCTATCGGGGTTTGAAGCCTTGGTAAGATGGCAGCACCCGCAGCAGGGATTTGTATCACCGGGGGCTTTTATCCCTGCAGCCGAAGAGTCGGGCTTAATTGTACCGCTAGGCAGCTGGATTTTAAAGGAAGCCTGCACCCAAATGCAGCATTGGCATGAACAGTTCCCTCAGGCCAAAGAACTCATGGTGAGCGTTAATCTTTCGACCAAGCAGTTTAATCAGGCTAACTTAACCGAAGAAGTCTCAGCTATTTTAAGCCAGACGGGGCTTGATAGCCAGTACCTTAAATTAGAGCTAACCGAAAGCGCCGCGATGGAGGATGTCACAGGCACAATCGACCAGCTCGTAAAGCTAAAAGCACTGAACTTAAAGCTTAGCTTGGATGACTTTGGCACCGGGTATTCTTCGCTGAGCTACCTGCACCAGCTGCCAACAGATACGCTCAAAGTCGATCAGTCTTTTGTTGGGCGCATGGAAAACCAGACGAGTAGAGATGGCGATATTGTCAAAACAATTATTGCCTTGGGTCATCAGCTTGGGATGGATGTGATTGCTGAAGGGATTGAGACAGCGGCGCAGCTATCAGGATTACGCGAGCTAAATTGTAACTACGGGCAGGGGTACTTTTTTGCAAAGCCGCTTTCAGAGAAGGAGGCAACGGCTTTGGTCGCAGAAAATAAAACTTGGGCCTGAGTTTGGATTTGAGTTTGGGCCTGAAAGATTGCTAGCAAGAGGCTTTGCTGACGCCGATTTCTGGCGTATACTTCAGTGCATATTTGAGGAGTGCTCGACTTTTTCCTATGGCAGATTCTGTAGTGTGGACAGCCGCCGCTGAAGCCCGACTGAAGGAAATTCCGTTTTTTGTGAGACCTGCGGCGCGAAAGAAAATAGAGAAGTATGCTCGTGAAAACGGCATCACTGAGATTTCAAAGAGCGTGTATCAACAGGCAAAAGAACAGTTTGGCCGCAAATAAAGCATAAAAGCTCGCAAGAGAAGTTCTATCTTCCCCTGCGAGCTTTTGACTGTAGCTTTGACTTAGCTTTGAGTGTCGGCAGCTAAGCGACTCTAGCGGATGACTTCGCTATTGACTTCAATGACGACGGGTCTGTCGGTTACTGTTTCTTCGGCTGTGGTTTTAGCAGGCGTGGTGTAGCGCCCTAAGTCAAAGCGGCCTTTAAAAGTGGTGTAGCGATCGCCATATCGCTCGCTCAACAAATCATCTAGCTTAAGCGCCTGAGTTTTTAGCTGAGGAAGCAGATTATCCTGTGCTGATTTGGCCAAAACGCGAACCAGACGAATCAGCTTTTCGGTACGATCTTCGGTTTCTGATTCGGACTGCCACGCTTGATTTACGGTTTGCTTGGCCTGCTGTCCTTTGTCTTTAACAGTTGCTACGGTCTCAGCGGTGACCTCTTTGGCTAAAGGGCTAATCACGGCCTTGCCTGCTTTGAATTCAGCCGCAGTTTCGCTAAAAGCCGCTTTTAGAATTTTCGACACGCGCTGATATCGAGTCGTGCTCTCTTCTTTCAACGTTTTTAGTTTTTCGACGGTAGAAGGCGCTGTCTGCTCAGTTTGGGTTTTAGAAAAATTAGATTGAGTGGTGTAAGTCATGGTGTGGGTTCCTAGGTGTACAAGGTGAATGAGGAGAAAAGCTTAAAGAGATAAAAAGGTTAGGCGACCGGAACAGCGTCTACTGTGATTGTTTTAACAGTCTCATCGCCTTCACGATCTAAATGGACGACCGTTTGCGTGTTGAAAGCGGTTTCGGGCTTTCGCTTTCGCTTTAGATTCTCTGATATCAGTGAGCTGACTTCTGTTACTAGCAGGGTGGCGACAAGACCATCGTCAATCCAGCCTAAAACAGGAAAAACGTCTGGAGAAATATCTAGCGGGCTAACCAAATACAACAATGTTCCAAAAATAACGACCCAGCGATATTTGCTGTGCTTTAGCGCTTTGCGATACAGATCGTGGAAGACGTTTGAAAAGGGTTGTTTTTTCATTTTGTTTGGACGAATGTCCTTGTGCCAACAAATCTATACTCTCAGATCGGCTTGTTGGCGTCAGGTGTAGGTTATACACCGAACATAGGCGGGGCGGTCGGCTAAATCTTGTACGGTTTACCGAAGGCTAAGTGTCGGTGCCCATTAATGAAGTGAGATGGATTAGCTCTGGCATAATCAAGGCTTCCATCGCTAGCTTTACGGCTTTGCTAGAGCCAGGAACAGAAAAGATTAGGGTGCTTTTGTGGCTGTTTTTGGGCTTTGGGTGAATAGAGGTATGAATGCCGGCGATCGCCCGAGAAGCCATGGCCCGAGAGCCGATTTCGGCGTAGCTAAGCTGCCTAAAAATTTCGCCAAAGCCAGGAAGCGCTTTGGTGAGCAGAGGAGCGATCGCATCGTAAGTTGTATCACGAGGCGCTATCCCCGTGCCACCGTTAAGCAAAACAGCCTGAATATCTGAACGCTCAGCTAGGCGTTTCACCACCGCCGCAACGCACTCAGGCTCGTCTTTGACAATTTGGTAATGATCCACGCTATGCCCAGCGGCCATCAGATAGTCTTTCATCAGCTGGCCGCTTTTATCCGTGTCCGGCACGCGCGTGTCGCTAATCGTCAGCACCGCACATTGGACAGATACGGGGCCACCGTCCGAATGCGGGCGATCTAGATGCGGTCGGTCGGGATGCGGGCGATGCAGATGAGTCGCCATAGCTGTGTAGCAGTTCGTTTAGACCTATTCGTTTTTCGTTAAGCCCAGGCCGTTGTCTCTAGAGTAGCGATCCATAAAGCGGATGAAGCGATCCCATTCTTCCTGTCCGCGCATGACAAAAACGGCTTCAATGCCCGCAGGCTCGCCATTTATAAATTTGCCGTTGACATCTTTAGTGACCAGCTCACCTTCTTCATCGACCATAAATAGGCCAGTCACTTCGCCGCCTTCCTCGACCAGGGCTTTGGGTCGATCAAAATAAAACGTGGCCGTACCGTCTGAGAGGTCTTTCGCCCGAGTAATGCGAACATCAGGCACAACGTCCTCTTTGATGCCGCGTGAGAATTGCATTTCAGCCATGGTGGATCTTAAGTTACGCCAAATACTAGCCTTAGTCTCTCATTTTATTGAACTTTATTGAACCATTTGCTTGAATCGTTCACCTCAAAATCGTTTGAGATTCACTTCAAAATGACCTGTTCAGGAGCGCTGAGAGCAGGCATTTGATCGCCGATAGCTAAGGCTTGGTAGACCATGGCAGATACTTCTGCGCGACTGGCCGCGCGGCTAGGACGAAGCTCACTCAGCGCAGGGAGATTGAACACTAGACCGAGCTGGGTGGCGGTAGCGATCGCAGCAGTGGCATAGCTCGGAATCGCGGCGCGATCGCTGTAAACGGAGAGCGATCGCCCTACATTCGGCGGCGAAACCGACTGCAAATTTAAGCCGCTTACCAGCGAGAGCATGGCTTGTAGCTTAGTCAACGGAAAATTAGGATCGAAGGTAAGATCGGGAAAGCCTGAGATAAACCGAGCCCGGTAAGCTTGCTGAATCACATCAGCGGCCCAAAAATTATCGGCAACGTCGCGAAAACGGGTGGCGAGGCGCTGAGGCGGCGGGTTGAAAGCGCCGACGAGCAAGGCGGCAAACTGAGCCCGCGTCATGGGCGCATCGGGTTGAAAGGTGCCGTCGCGAAAGCCGCTGAGCCAGCCTTTTTGCACGAGCGGATCGATAAAGGCTTTGGCCCAGTGCTGAGCGGGCAGGTCTGTGAAATAGGGCAAGGCGAGATCGGCCTGGGCGATAAACGGTGATGGAATTGGCGCAGTGCGGCCCACCGCGACGAGCGATTGATGAACGAGCGCCGTTATTTCGGCGCGGGTAATCGGCGGCAAGGGACGAAGCTGGGATGGATCGGGATAGCTCACGACCAGCTCACGTTCGGTCGCAGCGGCTACGGGCTCAATGGCATAGCTAGGGATTTGGGCGCGATCGCCATACACCAGCAGCGACTCCGAGCGGCCCTGACCCAGCGAGAGCCCGTTTACCAGCGCCACAATAGCCTGCACCCGAGTTAGCGGCGCATTAGGGCGAAACGTGCCGTCTGGAAAGCCAGAGATGAAGCCTTGGGTTTGCGCCTGACCAATCGCCTGAGCCGCCCAAAAGCCAGTTGATATATCGGGAAAGCGAACCAGCGGCTTAGTCGCTGAAACGTCCGGAAAGGCGGCGGCAATCAAAGCAGCGAACTGAGCGCGGGTAATCTGGCTATCGGGCTGAAACGTGCCGTCTAAAAAGCCTTTGACCAAATCTTTTTCAGCTAGCGCCTCGACAAACGGCGCTGCCCAGTGCCCCACTAAATCGTTGAAGCGGCTCTCTAAGCTCAGCCCTGCCAAAGGATCGGTATCTTTTTTGGGCGGCTCAGGCGGTAGCGGTGTGGGCGCTACGTTGCCCAATAAAACGGGTGGTATGGCTACCTCATCTGGAATTTCGCTGGGTAAGTAGAGAATCTGACCGCTTGTGCGAACGGGGTTGATTTGATTGCCAGCCGTTGCCACAGGCGTAGCGGCATCATTGCGCAGGTCGTAGGTTTTGCCTTCAAACTGATTGTTGCCTAAGTCTTGAGGCTGACCGATATCAGGGGCGGCGCGATCTTTTAGCCACAGTCCGGTTTCTAAGGCGGCGATCGCCTGATTGTTCCGCAGCACAGGCCGCGCCGAGTCAGCCACAACCACCGCGCACTGACTGCCTGTGATCCGATTATCTATCACCAAAGGAGCCGACTGACCGCCCATCGTCAGGCCATAGCCTGTGCGCGTAAACTGATTTTGCCGTACCTCGCCTTTGGCCTGTGCGCCCATTGAAAGGCCCGCTATTGCGTTGTTTAAAAACTCGTTTTTAGCAATAAACGGACGCGCTTGACCCATGACCCAGACGCCATGCTGTTGGGAGCTTACCAGCCGATTGTTGACGATTAGCGCCGCACCTTCTGTGGTAAAAACGGCGCTGCCTTGGGGATTAGTCAAGGTAGCTTCGCGAATTTGGGCGCGATCGCCCAGCACCATCGTCACGTTCAAAACATCTGCACCCTGCCCCTCAAACCGACCACCCCCCTTGATCACCGCCGCCTGACCCGCAATGCCGGCCACTGTCACCCCAGCAGGCACCCTTAACGGAAACTGTTCGCCCGCTTGGTAGGTTCCTGGCGCCAGCTGCACAACGTCACCGGGCCGAGCCAGCTTGAGCGCACGGGTAATAGTTTTAAACGGAAACTGAGCGGTGCCCTCATCGTTGTCTTGACCGATAGGACTCACGTAGACGACGGACATGACTCAAAACCCAGAGAATCAATTAGGAAAATAATTAGAATAGATCAAAGATTCTGCCATGCTGAGCGATCAATGAACAATTGCGCAATTGCGCAACACACGGTAGCCGCTAGAATAAACGCAGACCTCACAATGCTCGCAATTGTCCATCAAAGCCTGCTAACAGCACTATTTTCCTATGGCAGATTGGTTAGAACATACCGTTCATGTAGATGTGGACGCTCCAGTAGAAAAAGTTTGGCAGATGTGGTCTGACTTGGAGCAGATGCCTAGCTGGATGAAGTGGATTGACTCTGTAGAGGTGCTAAAAGACGATCCTGAGCTGTCGCGCTGGAGCCTAAACACAGGGGGGCTCTCGTTTTCATGGCTATCGCGTATTGCTAAAATTATTCCTCGGCAGATTATTCAGTGGGAGTCGGTGGATGGCTTGCCTAATAAGGGGGCTATTCGGTTCTATGGTCGTAAAGACGGCTCTAGCACGGTAAAGATGACGATTGCCTACGCGCTGCCTAAAATTTTGGCAAGGCTGATGATGAGCAGCTCGTTTGTAGATCGCGTGGTCACCTCTACGTTGCAGGCTGATTTAGATAGGTTCAAAGTCATGGCAGAAAGTGCGCCTGCGCCCTGATATGCTATGCCCTCACTAAACCCTGACTGGGATTTATTAAAGTGGATTTGACGCTGGCAAAAAAAAGGCTGCGATCGCACGACCTCACGTCACTTTTTACCAAAACCCTGGGCTGGCAACCCATCACAGCTAAATATTTGGCTCACCAAAGCCCGGTTGAGTGTCTTCAGCAGCTAGGCATACCTATCGCCTATCGCCACAGCGTCACTGTTTGGCAAGTATTGCTTAATCATAACTTTCAGCTCACGTCCTTAAAAAGGGAGAAAATTTATCGAGACCTCGCGCAGCTTTCAGCTCAAACCGAAGCGGCTCAAAGCGAAGCGTTCATACAGGGGCCGCTGGTTATTTTTGTGGATGCCACCAAAACCCGCAGCCTGTGGTGCCAGTCAATTCATCCGTCACTTCACGAAAGCGCCGTCTACATAACAGGCCAACCTAGTACGCTGTGGGAATTTCGACTTAGGCGCTTGGCTCAGGGCGATCGCGGCCTATTCCCAGAATTGAGTCCCTCGCAAACTAGCCCCCCTGAAACCTTTGAACGGCTGCTGAACGGTCTATACGAGGGCATTAGCGGCATTAGCAACAGCGCGGATCGACGGCGGTTTGCGGCCCTGACGCTACAGCGACTAATCCTGGCGCAAAGCATACAGCAAAAGGGCTGGTTAGACGGCGACACGTGGTATTTACAAACGCGCTTTGGTAGGGCGTTGCAGCAAGAGAATCCGCTTTTTTTTAAGCGCTGTTTGCAGCCGCTGTATCAAAGCCTAGCGCTGCCCGAAGTAGAGCGATCGCCCGCGCTGATTGAGGCAGTTGGCGCGGTGCCCTATTTAGGTCACTGGTTTGGCATTCACCCGCTAGAGCAGCGATATTCAACCGCCGATATCGCCCATTCCCCCTTTGAAGAAGTGTTGGGTTGGCTAAGTGAACAGACTAGCGCCGACGCGCTAAACCCCTGGATGAATGGCTGGATGAGCGAAGTGCTAGGGCATTGGCTAAGGCGCTATTGGACAATGCAGCAGTCACCTTCTGAGCAGCCTTCTGAGCAGCCTTCTGAGCAGCCCTCTAAGCAGCCTTCTGAGCAGATAGAAACGTTTGGAGTGGCGAGAGTTTTGAGCGATCGCGCCATCAGCAGCCTACTGCTCAACCGTATCAACAGCGGAACAACCGCAGCAGCTCACCTCAATGACATACTATTCAACGCAACGCCCGTCATCTGCCAGCAGCTCACTCAAGAAATTTTGCCAACGCTACGAATACTAGATCCCGCCTGTGGCAGCGGCAGCATCCTGAGCACTGTCAATCAAAACCTCGTTGAAATTTTCAGCATCTTGACCGGATATAGTCAGCAAAGTCAGAACGCTCAGCTCAAAATTTGGCAGTTAGGACTTGCAGACCCATCTGGCAAGCAAACTGGAATAGAACACTCTGACAAAGCACAGAAAAACCTGTTGCCAAACATTCAAAAAAGAGTGATCAAGAACAATCTTTATGGCGTTGACATTTCAGCCGGAGCAGTTGAAACAGCTCGTTTCCAGCTTTTGCTTCATAGCATCGCGCTAACAGAATCGCTAAATGAGGACGCTGCCGCTTCTTTTCAAGACATCCCCAAAGAAAAGCTCAAAGAAAGGCTCAGAAAAATTGAGCCCTTGCCTGATCTGTCATTCAATACGATGGCAGGCAATAGTTTGGTGGGCCTAATCAATGTGGATACAGAACGGTTCGATCAGATAAATAGCGCTGGAGACCTCAACGTTTTACAAGGGAACTTGCTACAGCCCCTGGCCGCAGATGGATATCAAACCATTCTCACCAGTAAAGACCTAGCGTTAGAACATTACAAATCTCGAAATCAACGGCTGGCCGAAGCCCGCCATATTCCCGACTATGCCAGGGCCTCACTGCTGCGTGAAGAGATTGCACAGCTAGATGCTAGAGCAAAAAACAAACTCAACGCTCTGTTGCTCAACCATATGAGCGAGCAGCTAGGCATTCAGTACAAAGCAATGCAGCTCGCTGATCGGCCCGCTCGTCGGCTGCTCACCTTGGAAGACATCGACATTTTACGGCCATTTCACTGGGGCTACCACTTCAATAGCATCATTCACCAAGGTGGATTTGACTGTATCCTATGCATACCGCCTTGCGGTGCCTTTAAGCCCACTACCGAAGAGTTTTTTCAGCAGTTCCGAGACTTGGCTGAGGCCAAGGGAATGAACGCCAAAGCGCTTAAAACTTCTAAGCAGGCACTGGCAAAAGGCGATTCAGAAATCGCTGAAGCTTGGCTGTTTTATCAGGCACAGTATGCTTATGTTGCCGACTACTTTTATCGTAGCGAACAGTACGCGCATCAAAACCCAACGGTAAACGGCAAAACCGTTCGCAATCAGCTCGCCCGCGAGCGGCTGTTTGTAGAGCGCTGTTTTCATTTGTTGAATGATGGCGGGGTGGGGGCGATCGCGCTACTTGAAAAACTCTCTGACGACAAAAGAGCCCAAACGCTTCAAGCCTTCTTCCTTAAAAGCACAGACTATAGCGAGTTTAAAGTCAACACCGCAGACAAACAATCCATAGAATTTGAAGGCATACTGTGGAAAATGCAAAAAAGCCGAAACGCTGTTGGACAAAGCGACACTTGATTTTGCCCTGATTTTTCATAGAAATTCGCCTGTTGTCATTTCTGTGAAATAGCAAGCTGGATTCATCAGCCCCTCATTTGCTCGTAACAGAGAGACTAGCAAATCAGCCCGTACAAGCATCCTTGCTTAACGGCTAGCTTCCCACTCAGCCTGAACATTTTCAAGCATTTCGACCCGTTCAAAAAGCGGTACAGGTGACGTGTTCGTATAGATTCTTTGATACTGAGCATAATTGTACTTGCCCTCTTTTGAGGTCACTTCGTAGAAGTCTTCATTGTCCTCAAGGCCCAAGCTGCTAGAGAAGCCAATGTGCATCCATTCTGGCTCGTCAGGAGCAAGGGTTGTAGGGTCGGCGCGAAGAACACCACCGCTAGGAATAAAGCCTAAAGCCAAGTCTGTTTCTGGCTCAATGGGCATTACGGTGCCATTATCAAAGCTATTCTCGGTGATATAAATATTAAATCCACCGGGCGCGTCATCTACCTTGATACATCCGTATTGAAACCGTTCTGGCGGCTGAGGCAGCGACACATTATCAGAGAAAGTAGGGTTGTTCTCCTCGTAAGCGACAAAATCTTGCCAGGTTGCACATTGCTTTGTTTCCTCTGGCTCGCCGTCATAATCCAAATATTCGGGTGCGGGCTCGGCTTCATTTTCTCCGGTGACGGCCTCGGCGGTTTCATTGGCTGAAGAGGGCGATCGCCCTCCTCGCTCAGCTTGCCCAGTTCTCTCAGTAGAAGAGGATTGATCTTCGCTTATTTTAGCTAAAGGAGTACAGCCCACAATCAGCCCAATCAAAATCATTCCGCTCAAAAAGGGCAAGGGCAAACGGCCAGCAGAAAATAAAGACACTGAAATACTATTCCCATACAAAAACGACTCTCATCAGCAAAAAATACCCATATGAGGTTGCTTTTTGCTGATGAGAGCTACAGCTTTTGCGGCTCTCATTCCTGACCTTTTTAACCCTGTGAGGGTTTGCTTAAAAACTTTTTGCTTACCCAGCTAGAAATACCGCTCACTAGCGCACCCGCCATCAAAATACCGATGGCGGGCATAATTACCGGATCCCAAAGCTTGTACCACAGGTCGAAGCCTAAATTGACGTTAGTAGAGCGGCCAACTAGGGCGATCGCAAACCAAAAAAAGCAAAACAACACAAAAAACAGGTTGGCCACTAGCAGCGTATTCAACCCATTAACGAGGCGATCTTTCATGACAAAGTGAATAGAGAATTGCTTTATGAAATTAAGCATACCGAACTATCGGTTTGTTTTAAAAGCAGGGTGCTTACAAAACATGGCTACCTCCTCGGAGAAGCAGCCATGTTTCTGTTATATTTCATTGTTACATTTGGATGATACTTCGCGGCTTTGCCTTTGAATCTCAAGCCCTTTCAGAAAAAGGGTAAAACAGCTACATTGCTTTTGGTGCTTCTAGCTCGGCTCTTAAAATGTTATCGGGATCAACATAGTGACAAACGGCATCATCAACGCAAATGAGCGCCCAGCCGGACTTATTTATTTCGACGAAGGTGTAGTCAGTTTGCTGCACAAAAAAGCCTTTATGGTTCCGTGTTTCTGGTCTGATAGCAACAGTTTTATCGTTCATGATAGGGGACTCCCGAAGTGAATCAAGGTGTAGTAAATACTCAGTTGATAATGGCGAATGCTTAATCTGGCCTTCATCAATTGCTTCACTTAATCTTATCAGTCGCTTCGGGGATCGCTCATTAAGTTATTGTTTCAAACGTTTGGCCCCGCGTTAAAGACAGTTAAGCACAGCCTTTTGCCCCGTTTACTAAGCTGAAACACCCGCTCATAAAGACATTAAGAAAGGCGACGGGGATCGCTAAGGTGAGTGATCTTCGTCGCCTTTTAATGATTTTTGTTGCAATAGTTAATTAAGTTATGCGAAGCCCATAATGCTATGGGGATCAGCTATTTATCGCCTGACGCTTTACACACCAGTAAATCTAACTATCAAAGATCCACTTTTGGATACGCTTCAGACTTTTCCAATCAGGCTTTCTTCTTAATCCTTCTTCAAGATTTTCTTGAATTTCAGCTTTCAGCTCATCTACTGATGAAATAAAGGGGGCCACCTGCTCTATTTGCTCGCGTACGCCGCTTTTGCCCGTTTCGAGCATGGCAATAGATAGGTTAATCCGAGCTTGAGGATCGGTAGGGGCTAGCTTTACTGCCCGCTGCGCAGCTTTGTAGGCGGCGTTGGGCTTGTCGGCTAAGAGGTATAGCCAAGCTAGGCAGGTCTGCGCCGCGCTGTTTTTGGGCGCTTGCGAGCAGATGTCTTTGAATACAGGCAGCAAAGACTCGGCAGACTCGCCTTCTTTGTAGCGGGCGATGCCTTCGTCGAATTTAGTTTCTAGAGTTTGCATGGGTTAGGGGATTCAGGTGCCAAAAGATTTGCCGCAGCCGCAGGTTTGATTGGCGTTGGGATTAGTGAACTGAAAGCCGCCGCCGATGAGCGCGTCGCTGTAGTCGAGCATGAGGCCGTATAGGTATAGCAGACTTTTGCGATCGCACACAACCTTAAAGCCGTCATAGTCGTATACTTCGTCATGCTCGCCAACGTTACCGAGTTCCTCGAAGTCCATCATGTATGACATCCCCGAGCAGCCGCCCTGCCGAACGCCGACGCGCAGGCACAAGTCGCTGCCCTGTTTTTCTCGCAGCGCTTTGACATGGGCTAGGGCGGCCTCTGACATCAATATTCCTCTGGCTGATTCTGTGGCCGATCCGGGGTTGGATTCTTTAGCAGGTGCTTCCGTAGATTGAGTAGCCTGTGTCATAGGGATTAAGATAGGTTGATTGTGAGTAGCTACAGTTTAACGCAGCACAAGCGAGATCAAAGTTAGTGGCAGGGAGCCTTCCTTTTTCGATGCATCAACTGAGTCCATTTACCTGTCGCCGTCTGAGCCAGCTGCCTCGGCTATCTAGCGTTTGGGAGTGCGATCGCCGTCCTTTAAATGGCCTGCCCCAAAAACCGGGCGATGCAGCGGCGGTAGTTGAGGCCGCCCACGGTGACTGCATTATGTGGGCCGATAGTATGCAGGGCGTGGTGCGTGGCTTTAGCGTGGTGCCCCCTGAAACGGGTAATGAGGCCATTGTTAGAACGCTGCTTCAGGCGATTGAAATGCCTCAGGGGGGCGTAGAGCCTGCTCGTCCGCGAAAAGTGGTGGTGCGCGATCGCGAAATTCAGTTTTTCCTCAGAGGTGCCCTTCAAGATCTCGATATTTTAGTAGAGTACGCGCCGCTGCTGCCGATCATAGACGAGGTTTTTCAAAAGCTGCGATCGCCCGACATACCTGCTCTCGATCTGCCAGCCGACTTTGAGAAAACCCTGCTGCAAAAAGCCGCCCTGCTGTGGAAAGATGCGCCCTGGCGATCGCTGAGCGAACAGGAAATCCTGGCCATTGAACTCAACTGCTGGGAAATAGACACGCTGTACCTCTCTATTTTAGGATTAGCGGGACTGGAGTACGGCCTATTGTTCTACCGCGATCTCAGCTCGCTTCAGCAGTTTCGCCACAAGCTTACCCACAGCCAAGATTCTTTGGACGGGATGAAGCAGGCTTTTTTAGAGCAAAACTGCCTGTTCATCAACTTTAATCCTATTAAAGATGTCATTCCCCTTCACGCGCCTCGCGCCTCTGCAAAGGCTAGGCAAGCTCGCGATCAGCCGCAGCCACTGGGAGCCGCTGTAGACTACGAATTTGGTAGCCTGCATCCTTTAGAAGGCTTACGTCCTGAATTAGCCGCCGAAGAAGCCGCGAGCTTAATCGTTGCCCTAGAAGCTTTGCACCGCTTTTTTAAAAAGCACGATATCAGCGCTGAAGACTTTGCGCTTAAGCCCGCTAGCAGCCGATTTAAAATTCCCAATCCGGCTCCAGAAACCTCACCGGACACTCCCGCCAAAATCACCGTCAAAGTGTCAACCCTGCCCCAAGTGTCAACCGCCTTTTTAGCAGAGGTGCTAGGCACGGCAGATAGTTTTTTAGCAGAGCCCAACCTGTCACCTTTAATAGATGACAGCATTCCAGAAGGCTCGTTAATTATGCTCGGCAGTCACTCAGCAGACAAGCTGCTGCCGCTCAAAGAAAATGCTCGCATTTACTACCAGCACCTTTTGCATCAATATGAGCCGCCCAGCGATCAAACTAGCTGGCCTGTTTTAACCATTCAAACGACTCGACCCAAAGCGCAGCAGCTTGTTGAAAGGCTAAGATCAGAAGGTGGAATTCGCTCTATTTGCTTTAATCCGGGGAGCGATCCCATCACTGGGCAAGTTTTTCGAGTCGGCATTTTGCAGACCGAAAAAGGGCATTTACATGTCTTCAATGAATACGAAATCGACAGCCCCGCTGATAGTCGGAGCTTGAAAAAATGGACGAAAGCCAGCGCCGCCAATCATCGCTGCTGCGGCTGTATCATCGCGACAGGAGCCTCTGGCGGTCAGCGAGGCAAACCCAGGCTCAAAGAAATTGTTGCCTTTTTTGAGATGCCTGATAAGCCGCCAGAAGACTTAGGGCTGGCGCCGCTGGTCATGAGCTATCTGCCAGAATAGGCGGCCAGAATAAGCGGCCAGAATAAGGAGCTAATCAAACAATGCTCGTAACAGTCAGCGTAATTTGCTTGAATTGCTTGCTAGCGGTGCTGATGTGCTGGCTGGCACGAGCGCTGTGGCGGTGGCGCTGCGCAATTTCTCGGCTCACCCATCAGCTTCAAAGCTATGAGCCCAGGGCTAGCCTTATGCCTCGGCAAACGGGCTATGTCTTAACTCGCAGGCGATCGCAAATTGCCGAACTGCGGCTAGGTATGGCCTGGGGTAGGGCACAGTGGCAGATGCGATCGCATCAAGCAAAGCAGCTTTTCCAGCTCGTTCAGCTCGTTCGAGCCTTACAAACAGGAGCCTTACAAACAAGATTGAGCGATCGCACCATCACCCGCCGAAAACATTCACCAAAGGCATAAATAGCCGCCAAAATTCGGATTAAACTAATCTCATCCAAAGGAATGCAGCTATGGCAGATCGTAAATCAGATGGGCTCTTTGGGGGCTTGGTTATTGGCGCGGCGCTAGGTGCGATCGCCGGTATTTTAGCCGCCCCTCGCCCCGGCAAAGACACCCGCCGCATCCTTAAAAAATCAGCCGACGCCCTACCCGAACTCGCCGAAGACCTCGCTACTAGCATTCAGTTTCACGCCGATCGCCTCTCAGACACCACACTGAGCAATTGGGATCAAACCCTGGGCCGTTTGCGAGAAGCCGTCGCCGCCGGACAAGCCGCAAGTCGCCGCGAATGGGCACAACAGCAGCCAAACTACAGCAGCGACGACTGCAACGGCGGCTACAGCAATGACTACGACAGAGACTACAGCGGCGACGACAGTACCTCTCCGCTCCCCGAAAACGAGTAGATCGCCTGTGAAC
>JBARVS010000414.1:0-7213 GCA_049646385.1 Phormidesmis sp.
GTGATGAATGCGATCGCAGCTCTGCTTCAAATACAAATACATCGTCGAAGCCTCACCGCACTTTTGCTGCGCCGTTGCCCCGGCAAAAAGCTGCTGATACTCGTTTAGATGCACCACCGAATTTGTATTTATCCAAGCTCGCTCGTCTCCTGGCCCTTCAAAATTTGGCTGACTGCCTTCAAACGCAAAAAAATGAGGCTCCTTATTGGGGCTCATAAAAATCTGCGGATGCTGACAAAGGTAGTGATATAGCGAGGTCGTTCCTGCCTTGGGCGCACCAATTATCAAAAAGTCAGGCATTGATAGCGCCATTATTCAATTCCTTAAAAACTAAATGTATTCATTCAGGTAGGGAAACCCGCACCCCAATCAGAGAGCCATTGCCCTTGTTATTTCGTCCAAATTCCGCAAAATTGTAAATAGAAATTTTATCTGCCATCAAGCGGCAAGGTTTAGCTATGACAACGGTTTTGGAACAAGGAAACATTAGTATCCATACCGAGAATATTTTTCCCATTATTAAGAAGTGGCTGTACTCAGACCACGAAATTTTTATTAGGGAACTCATTTCAAACGGCGTCGATGCCATCAGCAAGCTGAGTATGCTCTCTCGCTCGGGTGAATATAAGGGCGAAACAGAATCTGAAATTACCATTGCGGTTGACAAAGACGCTAAGACGCTCAGCATCAGCGATACTGGCATCGGGATGACGGCTGATGAAATCAAAAAGTACATTAATCAGGTGGCCTTCTCCAGCGCGGAAGAGTTCATCAATAAGTACAAGGACAATGACGACCAGCAAATTATTGGTCACTTTGGCTTGGGCTTTTACTCATCGTTTATGGTGGCCGACCGGGTAGATATTGATACGCTCTCCTGGCAGGAAGGCGCTCAGGCCATTCACTGGTCTTGTGACGGCAGCACTTCATTTGAGCTAAGTGAGGGCGATCGCACCACGCGCGGCACTACCATCACCCTCCATCTCAACGACGACGAGCAGGAGTATTTAGAAGAAGCCCGCATCAAGCAGCTCGTAAAAACCTACTGCGACTTCATGCCCGTACCGATCAAACTGGGCGATGAGGTCATCAACAAGCAAGAAGCCCTGTGGAAAAAGTCACCCGGCGACTTAACCGACGAAGACTACCTAAACCTCTATCGCTATCTCTATCCGTTTGAGGAAGAGCCTTTACTGTGGGTGCATCTCAATACCGACTATCCTTTTGTCGTCAACGGCATCCTTTACTTTCCTAAGCTCAAGCCCGACGTAGAGCTAAACAAAGGCCAAATCAAGCTGTTCTGCAATCAGGTCTTTGTTAGCGATAACTGTGAGGAAATTATTCCTAAGTTCCTCACCCCGCTGCGAGGCGTGATAGACAGCACGGATATTCCGTTAAACGTGTCTCGAAGCTTTTTGCAGGCAGATCGGACGGTAAGGCGAATTGCGGACTATGTAGCGAAAAAGGTGGGCGATCGCCTCAAAGAACTTTACCGCGACGATCTCTTTGAATATGTCCGCATCTGGCAAGATCTTGGCACCTTTGTCAAATTTGGCTCTTTGAACGACGAAAAGTTTAAAAAGCAGGTGCAAAACTACGTCATTTTCCGCTCCACCGCAGACCTAGCCGAATCCGACAAGCCAAAAGTAGAGGTTCAAGCAGCGGGCGATGACGAATGGGCAGATGTTGATAAAAAGCCTGCAACCGATGCTAACGGCGCTTCTTACACCACTATCAAGGAATACCTAGAGCGCAATAAAGACAAGCACGAAAACCGCGTGTACTACGCTACCGACGAAGTGTCTCAGGCCACCTACATCAGCCTGCTCAAAAACCAAGGGCTCGAAGTGCTGTTCATGGACTCATTCATCGATACCCACTTCGTTTCCTTTTTAGAGCAAGAATACTCAGACGTAAAATTCTCACGGGTAGACTCAGACCTCGACGACACCTTAATTGACAGTGACAAAGAAGCCGAAATTGTAGACGCCACTACGAATAAAACCCGCAGCGAGCAAATTAAAGACGCTTTCACCAAAGCTCTAAACCGTCCGCAAATTACCATTCGTACAGAAGCGCTCAAGTCAGCCGATCAGTCAGCGCCGCCTGCAATGGTGCTCGTGCCCGAAGAGCTTCGTCGGATGCAGGAGATGAGCGCCTTCCTTCAGCAGCAAGGCGTCCAGTTTCCTGAATCTCATACGCTGCTGGTCAACACGGCCCACCCGCTGATTCAAAACGTGGCCAAGCTCAGCCAGGGCAGCATCGTTCAGCCCGACGGTAGCCCATCGCCTTCTGAGCAGTTAGCTTCCCTCATTTGCGCGCAGGTATACGATCTAGCGCTGATGGCTCAAAAGGGCTTCGACGCTGATGGCATGAAGGCTTTCACCGAGCGTTCTACTAACTTGCTCACTCAGCTCACTGAGCGATAAGAAAAGAGAACAAAAAGTATAGTCTGTGCAATCCCATAGAAATCAGAGACTACGGGATCGCACTCAGCACTTTTCAACTAGCCAAGGCTGGAACATTTAGAGGAACAAGGGCTTTGTGTAATACGCTAGGCTTTGCACTGAGATATATTTCACGACAGTTGCTATCGTTATATCCAACGACGACAGCTCCTATTGATGTCCCGACTTCAGGATACATTGATTGGCTCATTTCTCCTTCATCTAAAAAGTCAGGAATCTTAATTAGCCCCTTAACTGAAGATTCCTTGATCTCCACAAAAACGCCGAAAGGCGCGTGAAATTCAACTTTTTCTAGCATAAATTGACCTATCTTATGCCTTGACTTTATGCGCTCCCAATTTTTGCTATCCATGCTGTTTACTGTGGCTTAAGAATTCGTGGAAATTGATTAAGATCGGAAAGAGATTCTGAGGGACGATTACCTCGATTCGCTCACGATCATCCTTTTCATCATAACGATACTCGAACTGCTTAAAATACCGCTCATAGCTAGGCTGATCAATCAAAATTTCGAGAATTCCCTCGTTATAGCTATGGTTAAATTCTTCAGCAATGCTTGTGTCATTAGGGTCAGCAAAGTAGCAGTTGCCATCAACGTAAGGAGGATTATTAGGAAAATCGACTGCTTGAAATCCTTTCTTAAGCAGCTCCTGTCCTTTGCCCTTTTGAGGAGCCTTGTAAATCGTGATAGTTTCTGCAGACGGCTGCTGGCCTAACGGCATTGGTGTGACAGATCAAGTGAGGCGAACATTTGCATTGTAGGTGGTTTCCTTCCCTCAAGCCGTATGCTGTTTTTATACAAATGACATTGATATACCTTCTAATTAATCATTCATCAAAATAACTACCTTTGTGGTTTACGACCATTGCTGTCTATAATGAGTAACCCTGTTAGCATAAAAAACCATGTCTAAAGTCTGTGACCTCACTGGCAAAAAGGCTAATAACGCCTTTTCTGTGTCCCACTCTCACCGCCGCACCAAGCGACTGCAAGAAGCCAACCTTCAGGACAAGCGTATTTGGTGGCCCCAAGGCAAGCGCTTTGTCAAGCTTCGCGTTTCTACTAAGGCGCTTAAGACACTTGAGAAAAAAGGTCTCGAAGCGATGGCTCGTGAGGCTGGGTTAAATCTCAACAAGTATTAAACCGAATAATTACTGAACAAGTAGCAGCGTTTTAGCACCTGCTACGTTTTGTT
The DNA here is from genome assembly GCA_049646385.1 of Phormidesmis sp. GTDB lineage: Bacteria > Cyanobacteriota > Cyanobacteriia > Phormidesmidales > Phormidesmidaceae > Phormidesmis. The sequence continues at coordinate 3,665 of JBARVS010000414.1, forward strand.
TATCCGCGAGCCCTTTGTGATTCACAGGGGGCTTATTTTTATGGCTTAATAGCTAAAACTCCCTATGCTTCAAAGCTTACAGATGGGTGTACCTACTGATGAGATTCGCCAAATGCGTTGGGTAATCTGATCAGTAATATCGCAAAAAGTATCCGGAAAAGTCATTCCCCACTTTTGCATCTCCCCTCGTAAGTTAGGAAGCCAGCCATGTCCGCCGACCAGCAGACTCGCAACAAACCACCTCGTAAACCTCGCTCAGATTTTCGGCGGCTAGGCAAATGCTTCATGAGCAGCCTTTTAAGAAGTTTGTTGCTTGTCAACAAATCAGCTCGCGCGGGGCAAGCAGGTTTTGTGTTGCCAACGACAGTGCTGCTGCTACTGGTAATGACCTTGACGGTAGGTGCTTTGAGCTTTCGCACAGCTAGCCGTACTCAATCTACCTTTCTTGCTCGTGAGCAACAGGTTATTGACAATGTTGCAGCACCTGCCGTAGATCGCGGTAAGACAAAGCTAGAGTATCTGTTTGGTAAAGACACCCGAATTCCAGGAACCACTACACCGTCAAGTGATGTGTTGTCCACCCTGATGCGCAATGTCACTGAAAGCGCCTTAGATATCACCGGGTTAACTGTTGATCCTTATACACTACCTGACGAAACACGCATTGATATCAATAATGATGGTGTTCTTGATAACGCTTGGTCGTTTTCTTTTGATCTCAACGGAGATGGCAGTTCGGAGCCAGACGAGATCATCGCATATTCGTTGCTCATGGATGATTCGGTGGATCCTGCGGCCATAGACAATAATGACTCAACAACGGCAACGGCAACGCGGGATGATGATATTAAGCTAGAAGACACTGGAACAGGTGCAGCAGAGAGAAAAGCAGATAACTTAGTTACTCGAAATGGCCCGATAAATACAAGCAACGTGGCTGCGACCTGCGGTGCCCGCATACCTGCACAAGGATGGCTAGCAGCTAGTCCTGCTACTCTAGAGAAAAATTTTCAAATTACAGCATTCGTGAGCAATGGAAAAGATCCCGGACGCACTAACAGTGCTTTGGAGCTACAGCAAGTACGCATAGCTCAACAAGGTAATATTTGGGGCGCTTGGTTTAGATACGATATGGAGCTAAATCCAGGTGCATCTTTCAACTGGAATGGTGCCATGCATACCGAAGGAAATCTGTATGTTACTAATCTATTTAACGCTCATATGATCAGCTCTCATAATTCTTGCCTCTATGATACTACTGCTTCCAACATTACTTTAGGTCAAGCTGATAACGATGGGAATGGTGTCAATGTGACAGCTCCTAGTAGTAGGGATTTTCAAGGACAGCTTATTTCAGGAGCGCTGATCAATGCTACCGTCGCAGATGAAGGCACGTCTCAGTTTCACATTTTCGATGGCTTAGGCAGAATTCCTGTTATCGGTACACGATTAAAGAATACTAACGACTCTGTGGAGAATGCCAATTTTGCCGATGCCGTAAATATTGCTTTAGATCCCGTCATTTTATTTGCTCAAAATATTTCACGGCATCGTTTGAATGGGCCTGGTACTTGGCAAAGAGCCACTAGCTGGGCCACTAATACCTTTAATATTGGAACTACTCGTGGGAGGCAAGGACGAGTCACAAACCAAAACCAGACACAACCGTTCTTAGATGACTTTTATCGAGCTGATAACCGCTATGGCCCTGTTCCAAACTATGCAACCTACAACTGGGTAACCGCAACAGAAGAAGGTGGCGATATAAATCTAAATCGTGATGAAGTGGGCTACGACAAGCAGCTAGGGGATGAAATTATTGACAGCGATCCTCGCGCTGAAACCTTGATAAATGCTACCGAAGGGTTAGATGGATACTGGGAGCGCAAGGCTATTACGAATGGGATGCGCGTAGTTATAGGCCAGCGTCTAGAGCTAGGAGACCATCTTGGCTGGAACTTTGACGCTGATGGCGATGGGCTTGGCGATCCGCTATACCCGCCACAACTTAACGGAATGTCTAATAAGCAGCGACAAAGAGTTACCCTAAAGGATAATCTTGCCGCAGTACAAGGTATGGTGGTGTATCACTACGGCAGTAATAACGGACACTATCCTCTCGCATGCATCGCTAATACGGCACATCCAGGCACGATACAGACCCTCAGCAATAGTCGCACTTTCAATAACTATTCTGAAACAGGCGCTGTAAAAACAGATTTTCTCAAAGGAAACGGTACGAACGGATGGGAATTTTCTTTTCCTGCTGCTTTCGACACAGAAGCAGAGTTTGGTGCTGCTTTGGCTAGCAACCAGCCTCTCGGTATAGCTCTGCGCAACCTAGCTTATTTTGCAGGCGATCCTAACGGCGGCTCACCCTCTTTCACGCCTAGACAAAATGCAACTGTTCATCCTTTTCCTCATCAGGCTATGTGGGGTGATTTCTCTATCTTGAGACGTATTTTCGATGAGAGACTAGATGCAACTTCGGCAAAAACAGCGACTGCTAACACGCCAGCTATTCCAGCTTGGCGAACGTCATTATCTAGTATGGCAGATCGCTATGATGCGCTAAGCCCAGCGGATAAATCTTCTTTACACTCAGCAGCCTGTACCCAAGGACTGTTGGCCTACAGCTTGAACACGCTTGAGTTAGAAGCTAAAAGAATCATGGCAAAGTATCTAAGCGATATGGTTGCAGCCGCTTATTTTCCTCTGGGACGACCTGCACTGCCGCTTACTGCAACGCCTATCCAAAATATGCCTACGATGAGAGCAAGACTTAATGAACTCAAATCTCGAGCTGGCAGTAGTAGACCGCTGAAAAGTATGTCTGATTCCGAAAGAGATATTCTCGAACTCTACCGACAAGTTGAAAGAGATAGGCAGGCTGGCTTTCTAAAAGATTCCAGTTTGCCTATTCTCACACCTTCTCTTACACCGCCTGCTTGCAGTAGAGACGATTTCAGCGATGTTCCTAGCGCAAGTGGAACTGATTTAGACGCGCTTGCGCTTGTATTCTGCTCAAGAGCTGCCAATGAAACTTCTAAATATCCATCTCTTTACTATCTCTTTCCAAAAATAACTCATGGTCAAACAGGTGACATTCCTTACGTTCAACCATCTGCTGAAGAATATATCAATCAAGCCTATTTAACAAACGCGACAAGCGGTGTTAATCGTGCTGGTGTTGTTACATACAGTGTAGTAGGTGATTTCGCTCCTTTGGGTATAGAGAATGCTTCTGATGCGAGCATTGCAGCGATCGCTTTCACACCCCGTGCTAATGATGGAAGTAACTGGGTGCTACCCACCAACTCTATCGGGGCTGGAGCTGGAACGTTAAATCCTGAATCTATGAACATTCGGATGCCTAACGGTGGCAGACTATCCCTGTCCTTGATAGATAAAGTTATGTATAACGGTCGTGAGGAGATGGCCGTGCGAGTCTTGGATGTTGATCTTGGAAGACTAACTCAAACGACAACTGTGGGTGGAGACTACTGGATTTCCAATAATCGACCAACGATTAATGGCATTTTCTATGCT
>JBARVS010000415.1:0-1740 GCA_049646385.1 Phormidesmis sp.
AACAATCATTTGTTCAGACAATGTCTTTACGCTTTTGCAGCCATAGTGCAACGCTGAGATAAATTAAAATATGAACGCATAAAATGCCCCAATTCAGCCCCAAATTTGACCAAGTGGCATCGTAGACCGAGCTTGGAGAATACACTTGCTCTAGTAGGCTGCCATCGGGGAGTGTGACGGGCTGTGGAACCATCGCATTAATGTTGGCCAGGCTACCATAAGCCCCTACTGACCAGCGACTTATCATCAGCCAGGAAAGCTTTTGAGAAATACCTTCTAGCTCAAACAACACGCCTGAAAAGATAATTTGAGGAATCATAATCAAAGGCAACAAATTGTTGGCCGCATTTTCTGTTTCTACTAGCGCTGAAATGGCCAGACTCAGACTCACGCTAGCTAAAACAGTCAAAAAGTTGGTAACGCCGACCCCTAGTTCCCAGGAAATAATCGGCGAGGCGGGAGCGGCAAAGGCTAGCGCGATCACCACCACCATTAGCACTGACTGTAGCGCCGCAATTCCTGCCCAAATCATCACTTTGGAACCTAGATAAGCAAATAGCCCCAGGTTAATCAGTCGCTCTCGCCGGTAGATAGCAGCTTCTTTGACAATCTCTCGAACTGCGCTCGACAGACCAATCCAAATTGCAATGCAGCTAAACACAAACACCAGCCGTAGGGCCAAAGGTGCTTGAGCGCTCTCCAGTGGACTGAGCAGCGCAAGCGGCTGTTCCTGGCTGAGAATGATGCCGGTGAGGGCGACCGCAATTGGTCCAGAAACCAGAGTGAGAATTTGGCTGAGGCGATCGCGCAAAATCAAACGCAGATATCGCTGACTCAGAATCTTTAGCTGGTTAGGCAGCGAGACTCCCTTACTGACTCGCTCGTCGGCAGAAAACTGTTGTTTATGTCCGGGGCTTAATAGCGCTGCAATATAGGTTTTATAAGCGGTCGATTGATGGTATTTAGAACACCAGCGATTCACGTTTTCTCGATTGGCTGCTTCGGTCTCTCCGGCCTCAAGCTTGAGATAGATATCAGCAAAATCGCGATCTTGATCGTCAGGCAATTCAAAAAAGTCTGGGGCTTCCTGGGCTGGTCCGTAGTAGCAGAGATAGCCGCCACGTCCTAGAAAGGCAATGCGATCGCATATACCAATATTGGCCGTTGCATGGGTCACCAAAACAATCGTTCGATTCTGGTTGGCTAGGTCTCGCAGTAGCCGCATCATCTCTTTATCCAGCCCTGGATCAAGCCCAGAGGTGGGTTCATCTAAGAAAAATAGCTTAGGATCGGCCAGCAGCTCAACGCCTATACTGGCCCGCTTACGCTGTCCGCCACTGAGGTTGCTCACAAACGTATGTCGCACATGAGAAAGCCTGGTTTGCGACAGCGTTTTTTTAACTACAGCTTCAACACTCGTATCCGGCGGTAGCCGCAGCTGACAGGCATAGGTTAATACTTCCTCAACCGTCAGATTGGAATGAACAATATCATCTTGAGGCACGTATCCGATCTGAGTGCGATAAAGTCCCCAGGCATCTCTTAAGTTCTCACCATTCAGAAACACCGTACCCGTAGTCACCGGCGAAATGCTCAGCAGCGACTTCATCAAAGTAGACTTACCTGCGCCGCTGCCCCCCACCAGTGCCACCAGCTGGCCCGGTTCAATCACCAGCGAAATATCGTTGAGGATATTCCTTGTATTGCCTTGCCTATTTTTAACTTTCTTCACCAGGCGAT
>JBARVS010000416.1:0-6373 GCA_049646385.1 Phormidesmis sp.
CTGCAAGGGTTATATCCTCACCGACTCACACAGTTTGCAGATTTGGGTAAGATATTTGTGATTGTCTGTGAGCTTATTTTAATAGCGCATAGCCAACCGCCGCAGACGATTGAGTCCCCGGCTAAAACATTTGTTGAGCCTTCTAAAAAGACCCTCAAGCTGATTGAAAAACGCAGTGCAAAAATCCGCAAGCTCGTTAGAGAGCTTCGTCAAAACAATCAGTTTCCATTCTCACCCTCAGAAGCCTGCGGCCAAAAGCGATACAATGCTCACCTGAGCGATCACTACGTTCAAATTGAGACCTATACTGAGAAATTCTTTGATAGCTTAAAAACGCATCCGACCAAGGACATCAGCCCAACTGTCATTAGAACCAAAATTGTAGCTGACATATTTAGAATAGTTCGGGGAGAAACGGGTGTGTTGCCCAACTTATCTTAAGGAACAACTTCTTCGACAAGCGTGCGCAGGCCCCTGTCATACTCAAGCAAAAAGCGACCTTTGCGATTCTCTTTAATCTCTTCTAACTGCTTGTATCTGGCGACTACGTCTTGCCTCTCTGCATCCGTGATGTCGGCTTCGACGTCTGTTTTTCTCTGCTGACGTTTTATTCTAATAATGGCATCTATATCTTTTAAGATGCTGCGGACGGCACCGTCGCTGCCCGAACTTGAAGGGTTTTCTATAGGATCTTCAACTGGAATCTGAGAATCTTTCATTACTTCCTTAACATCTTGACAAACTTTATTTCATCAGCCCCGTTGCGGAACTCTAACATACTTTTAATGCTTACATAAAGGCACTTTGGGCACTTTTCACACGGCACTTTTCACACGGCTCCTGCTCTGAACATACAAGGGGCGATCGCCTCAAACCGCTTTCAATCGAATAAAGGCTGCTCAACCCGTCTCTGGAGCTGAATAAATCGTGGGAATCGCCATCGTTGTCAGCATCACTACGTTTGCCGCCCAAAATAGCGTAATAGCTGCAAAGCCTACCAGAGCCAAACCAGACAGCAGCAGATGTGGAAAGGCATCTAGCAGTTGCCACAGCCGAAAAAGGGTGTAAAAAAGGCCAATGGGAACCACGACACTCGGGACTAACCACAGGCTAAATACTCGCTCAGAGGCAAGCTGTATAGCGACAACCAGCAGATAGCTTACCCAAAACGTGACTGCCTCAGGCTGTCCCCAAGCCTGAACAAGCAAAGCAATCGGTAACAAAATGCCAACAGCTAAAGCTAGCTTGACCCAGCTCTTAAGAAACTGCATCTGCTGCTCGTTGAATCCAATTGCTGCGGTAAAAGGAAAACGCTGCGCTTTAACGCCAAAACCGTAGCCAGCGGCAAGGCTAGTGGCTATCAAAATAAAGAGCGCGATCATCAGCCCACTGTTGACTGTCACAATGTTTGCTCCAATGCTGAAAACGTTATCTTTTTATAGTCGCAACCTTAGCATCGTGCCACCCACTAGCGGCGCGATCGCCCTCAAAACCTCCCTACATTTTTGCAATCAGCCCCAAGCGCTCATGACACAGCGTATAAAAGCAGGGGATCACAAACAGCGTTAGCAGCGTAGCGAGTGACAGCCCCGAAAAAACAACCACGCCCAGGGGCTGTAAAAATTCAGAACCCTGCCCAATCCCAAGCGCCAGTGGAAACATTCCCAGCACGGTAGTCACCGTCGTCATCAAAATAGGCCGCAGACGCTGAGGAGCCGCTTTAAAAATGGCAGCAGCGCGAGCCTTAGCAGGAGAATCCCCCTGTGCGTCACCTTCCTGCTCATAAATTTGATTGGCTAGCTCTACCAAAATAATCGCATTGTTCACCACAATACCGACCAGCAGCACCGCGCCCACAATTACCGTCGCACCGATTGCCGTTTGCGTGATAAATAAGCCCAAAATGCCGCCCGCTAAGGCTAAGGGAACCGTCAGCATAATCACCAGCGGATCAATTAGCGAGTTGTACTGTACGGCCATGACGGTAAACACCAAAAAAGCAGCAAGCCCACCTAAAATGCCGATGCCACCTTGGATATCTTCATTGCTCTGGGCGCTAAAGCTAGGCAGTCGGCTGACGCCATCCGGCAGCGTGAGGCTCTTTAGCACCTGGTCAACCTCGTCTAGCGCGGCTCCTAAGCTTGCGCCCTCACTTAAGTCGCCCTCAATGATGAAAACCTGACGCTGGCTGATTCTTTGAATTTCACCCGGTGCTTGCCCGTCTTCAACTCGGGCCACGTCGCCCAGTCGCACCAGTTGGCCGTCCCCATTTAGCAGCGGCAGTTGAGCTAGCTCAGCCGGCGTTTGCACGAGCGCGTCAGGCGTTTGCACTCGGATATCTACGAGGCGATCGCCCCTTTGCAGCTGAGTTGGCACCGCGCCCGAGAGCACCGTTTGAATCGTGCTGCCAATCGCCTGAGCCGAAAGCCCCAAGTCAGCAGCGCGCTCCCAATCGGGGCGAATCTGAACTTCTGGCTGTGGCGGATCGGCATCGGGTGAATAGCTCGCCAGCGTTGCACCCGCCTCTAATGCATCTAGCACCTGCTGACCCGCTTTTTCTAGCACCTCGGCACTGCTACCCTGCAAAATCACATCGACATCGCTGCGCACCGGAGAGTTGTTCAAAATCAGGCCGCGCACTCTGCCCGGTGACACGCGCAGCCGGGTTTGCACTAGGTTGAACTGGTTGAACTCATCCGACATGCGCTCAGCGAACGCTTCAACATCTGTACCGGGTACCAGCGTGAGCGTACTCGATCCGCGCAGCGCATTTTCACTGGTGCTGCTGCCAAACAGAAAGCCGCCCGACGTGGTAAAGGCATACTCGACTTCCGGCTGAGCCAGCAGCAGATCGTCCACTGCGGTCATCACCTGCAAATTTTCAGGCTGCGTGGTACCCGGCGGAAACTGCACCCGCACGTCGGCTTGGCCTGTGGCAATATCTGGCAGTATCTCCTGCGGAATCTGACGCACCATTAGCAGGCTGCTGCCGCCCAGCACGAGAAAAACAACCACAATGACTAAAATGCGTCGTTGCAATACCCAGCCTAGCATTCGCTCATATTGCCGAGTGATGCTCTGTAGCCGCTGGTCAAACTGGCGAATCACCCAAAGCTGACTGACGCCGCTGGTTCGCTGCACCGTCAACAATCGCGAGGTAAGGGTGGGTACAACCGTGAGCGCGACCATGAGGGAAGCAGCGATCGCAAAGCTCACGGTCAGCACCAGCTCGTTAAACAACAGGGCAATAAATCCACCAATCAGCAAAAAAGGCAGCACAGCGACTAAGTTAGTCATGGTTGAAGCAAACAGCGCCGACTCTAGCTCTCGGCTGCTGGCCTGGGCCTGACGAATCACAGGTCGCTGGCTCGTTTTTACCCCTTCAACAATGTTCTCTAGCATGACGATGGCGTTATCTACCACAATGCCTACCCCCAGCGCGAGCCCGCCCAAGCTAAACACATTTAACGACAGGCCGAATATGCCCATCAGCAAAATCGCTACCAGCGTCGCTAAGGGAATCGCCAGCACGATAATAAAGGTTTGCCGCAGCGAGCCCAAAAACAACAGCACGGTAATCGCGGCCAACCCAGCCCCCGTAAGCCCAGAAATAGCCACGTTGCGAATAGAGTTTTCAATAAAAACCGACTCGTCTAGCGTGGCATTAAGCACCAGATCGTCAGGAATCAGGCCAGAGGCTCTAAGATCTTCTAGCCGCTGCTTAACGCCATCAACAACAGAAATTGTGTTCGCCGCTGGCTGCTTTTGCACGCTTAGCTTAACCGCAGGCTCGCCATTGAGATTTACATATACGCGCTGCTCTTCAGTGCCATCAATTACCTCGGCAAAGTCTCGCAGATAGACCTGCTGAGGTGACTGTTGTAAAGAAGCTGTAGGTGATAAACCTGATGCGGAGGAGGAAGTTAAAGCGGCAGCACCGCCTACCTCAAAAATAATGTTGCGAATCTCTTCAGCATCTTGAAAGCGGCCAGACACCCGAGTCAGCGGCTCGCTATCTGGGCCTTGAATACGGCCTCCAGCGGTGTCTTGATTGCGTTCAGCAAGCGCATCTAGCACTTCAGTAACGCCGAGCCCCAGCGCCTGTAGCCGAGCCGGATCGAGATTAATCCGAATCTCTTCTTGCACGCCGCCCGACACATCAACGCTCGCGACCCCTGGCAGGGTGCCTAGCTCACGCGCTAGCTCTTGCTCGGCAAACACTCTTAAGTCAACGCCTTGCAGCGAAGCTGAGGTGAGCGCCATTTCATAAACGGGCAGTTGAGAAGGATCTACCTTAAACAGGCGCGGTGTGCCAATGGTGTCGGGCAAACTGCTGCGAGCCCGGTTGAGCGCTGCGGTGGCGTCATTTAGCGCCTGATCGATATTTCCTCCTGGCTCAAAGTACAGATCCAAACTCACTTGGCCCTCCCGCGTTTGAGAGACGACTTGCACAACGCCTTCGGTGGCGGCAAGCGCTTGCTCTAACGGACGGGTAACTTCATCAACGGCAATCTCCGGAGATATGCCGGGTGAGTCTGCTCGCAGGCCGATGCGCGGATAGGTAATAGAGGGCAGCAAATCGACGGGCAGTTGGCGAATAAAAAATAGGCCCAGCACAATCACCGCCACCGTTAGCGTCAGCGTAGCAATATGCCGCCGAATAGCGATCGCACTAATACTCAAGCCCCCTACACTTGGGCTCGCTGACTCGGGCTCTATATTTGATGAAGCAGTCGGCTGAATCATTGAGCTTATGCCAGATACAGGGCGTCTATATTTAGGAATCTTATTCAGATAGAATGCTGAGCCGCACGGCCTGCCCTGAGGTTAGCGGGCGATCGCTCTGCACCACATAAACCTCATCAGGCTCTAGCCCCGAGAGAATTTCTACCTGGTCTTGATTGCGCTCTCCCGTCCTCACCGAGCGGGCTACGGCCTTAGCCTGTTCGCCCTTCCCCTCGACTAAAAACACCCCGTTATCTTCATCTCCTACAGCCAGAGAGCTGAGAGGAATAACGACTCTAGCCTGCTGACGAGGCGCAAACTGCACTCGCGCCAATAGCCCGCTGCCCACTCGCCTGTCGGGATTAGGGATCGTTAGCTGCACGGGAATCAGCCGCGAAGTCGCATCGGCAATCGGCGCAATTCGCGTAATTTGCCCTGCGATCGCCCCATCATCTGGAAAAGCATCCAGCCTTACCTGCGCCGATTGCCCTACGCTCAGCCGCACAATGTCTAACTCAGAAACCTGCACGGTTACCTCTAGCGTACTCAAGTCACCAAGTTCTAACAGGACTGCGCCCGACTCTACAAAGTCGCCCGCCTCTGCTTGGCGAGAGAGCACCACGCCACTAAGGGGCGATCGCAAGTCTGCGTAGGAAAGCTGCTTTTGAGTTTGCGCCACAACTGCCCGCTGCGCCTCTACTTGATTAACCGCAGAAGCCACCGCCTGCCGCTGCGCTGCTACCCGCGCCTGCGCCGAGCGCACTGCCTGCTGCCCGTTGGTCACCGCTAGCTCGGCGGCTTCGGCCTGCTGCTGCGCCAGTGCTCCTTGGTTCGCGAGCTGTCGCAGCCGCCGCGCATCAATTCGGGCCTGATCGAGCGTCGCTTGAGCCTGCACCACCGCCGCCTGAGCATCCGCAATAGAAACCTGCACTTGAGCGGTATCCGCCTGTCTGCTAGAAAGTTCAGCCTGGGCTTGCGTCACGCTGCTCGCCTGTAAATCGCCATCAAGCTGAGCCAAAACGCTGCCACGTTCAACCGCATCGCCCACATCTACCGCCAAATCGACCACCTCACCCGAAATTTGCGATCGCAGTGCCACCTGCTGAGTAGGGCGCGTCGTGCCTGTATAGGTAAGCGCTCCAGCCAAAGATCCCGTTTGCGCCCTAGCGGTTTTTACAGCAATCGGCCCGTCTTTTCGTTCACCAGCGCCGCCTCGTCCACCCTCTCGCCTGCCGCCTGCTCCCCTGCCTTGCTGAGCTTCGCTAGGGGCAAAAAGTCCGCATCCTCCCACCAGCAGCAATGACAGCAATAGTCCAGCTCGAATCACACCCTTTGTATAAAGGGCAAGCTGCCTGCCAACAAACATTTTGTGAAACAATGAACGGGCACCTTTATATTTCTTAGCAATATCAAAATACGAATATACGGCAGCAGGTATCATCCGTTAGATAGATTTAGCGCGTCGCTTGGCAGAGCTATGCAGCAGAGAATATGAAATCGCAGATAGCAAGGGCAAGGTAAGCTGACACGGCCCCTGGAAAGAATAGCAGTCCTTTAAAAACCATACTCAAAAGCCCTTTAGCACATCGGCACTAAAGGGCTTTTAATATCTGTTAGGCGGCTGATAGATAAGCTGTTAATAGCTAAT
>JBARVS010000417.1:0-6165 GCA_049646385.1 Phormidesmis sp.
GCTGTTAAGCAACGACTTATCGCTGCAAATACATGAAAGCTCAACAATCCTCATCGCCATCGCCCTCACTGCCCTGGTACCGCTGGCTAAATAGCGAGCATGTAATTCGGCTACTGGAGACCGTGCAAGACTTAATTGTCGTTTGCTTATGCATAGGTCTGTTCAGCTTCATGGTGTTAGAACTGCGAGAGATGGTACTCTCGCTACTGCCGCCGTTAGAGCTAAAGCCGGTAACCTCAGATATTTTGTCTTTGCTTATTTTAGTTGAGCTGTTTCGGCTGCTGATTATCTATCTGCAAGAGCATCGAGTTTCTATTGGGGTGGCGGTCGAAGTATCGATTGTCTCTGTTCTACGAGAAGTGATTGTGCGAGGCGTATTAGAAACGCCCTGGACGCAAATTATGGTTGCCTGTGCCTTTTTGCTAGTGCTAGGTGCGCTGCTGGTTATCCGAGTTTGGATACCGCCTACGTTTGATGGCATCGATCCAGAGCAAATCATATCGGAGCGCCATCAGCAAATGCGCAATAACCACGCGCAGCCCAGCCCACAAAATCCACTGCAAAACGCACTGCAGAACACGCTGCAAAACGCACAAAGCAACGGTATGTTGAAAAAATAATGAGCAGCGATTTTATCGCTATATTAGTAGTAGTAACTTGCTCATCACCATAGAAAACAGCTCGTAAGATCAGCAACGTTAGCGTAAAAGCAGTTCAATCATTTGTCACAATCGTTTGGCTATGTCTCACCCTCAGCAGCCGCTACCGCCAAAACAAACCTTGCCATCCATGTATGATCTTCCCAGTGAGTATCCTGAGGAGCTGGGTTTGCCGGACGAATTTCACTGCTTTCAACCTCAGCTGCTGCGAGAGACCTGCTGTCCTTCAATCTATCCGGCTGATCGCGTTTTTATAGGTACCGATCTAAACATTTACTACGATGTGCATAATGCTGTCTGGCATAAGCGTCCAGACTGGTTCTTAGTGCTTGATGTGGAACGAGCCCGCAGGCAGACTGACCTGCGCTGGAGCTATGTCGTTTGGCAAGAAGGCGTTAGCCCGTTTTTAGTTGTAGAATTGCTTTCCCCCGGTACTGAGGCTGATGATTTGGGGCAAACGCTTAGAGAGGTTAGCCAACCGCCTACGAAATGGCAGGTGTATGAGCAGATACTTCGCGTTCCTTACTATGCGGTTTTTGATCGCTACGAAAATCAGTTTCGGCTGTATCAGCTTGTGGGGACTCGCTATCAGGCTGTAGACCTTTCAGCGGATAGCTACTGGTTTGATGAGCTGGCTTTGGGCTTGTGCGTGTGGCAGGGCGAGTACAAAGGCATCGCCGGACGGTGGCTGCGCTGGCAAAATTTAGATAAAAGCTGGGTGCCGACGGATGATGAACGGGCAGAGCAAGCACAGCAGCAGGTAGAGCAGGCGCAGCGGCAAACGGAGCAGGCGCAGCAGCGAGCAGAAAAGCTGGCAGAGCGGCTGCGCTCAATGGGCGTTGATCCGGAGCTACTGTGAGACTGCTGTCGCTATTGGCTGGCGCTGGCGGCGGATCGTTTGGCTGGCAAAGAGTGGCCTTGTGCAGATATTTGCAATGGTCTTTTAAGAGACGAGGAGACAACTGTCTGCTGATATATTTTGTTGGCTGGGCGGATGTGCTGGCGATCGCAGCATACTAACCCTATCGACAGCAGCTCTGATTGCAAAGAATTGCCGCTGCACTTGATGGACATACCCGCTGAAACCCGCTTGTAGAGCTGTAACAGAGCTAGATGATGCGGTGAATGATGCAGGCGATCGCGAATTGCTCTTAAATGAACCGGATCGTCAGCTGTTGCCCAGTTATCAATCAGGCTGCTATAGACAACCTGTCCTATCCAACGGCTAAGTTTTGCTGGCGTCGCTGATATTTTTTTGACGGCAGCGGCAGAGAGCAGTTGGGCTCGGGTAGTCACTATCTGACAAAGCTTTTGAGTGAGAAAGGGCTGACCGTTTGTCCAGCTTAAGATCACCTTGAGGGCGGCAACGGGTGAGCTAAATCGGCTGGCAAACCCAGGCTGTAAGGGGCGAAGGCTATGTAGCTTGAAGCTGCTAAGCGGGATGTGACGGGCAAGTTGCTCAACGACTGAAAACAGACGCTCAATCGCAGCGTTGCCAGCAATCAAATCTACATCGCAGCTGTGCTCATCTAAAGGGATAGTCGCTTTATCGACAAGGGCTGAAACCGTCGTAGCGCCCAGCAGCACAAAGCTCAGCGGCTGATACTCACCATGCTTGTCTCGCAGGCTATAGCACTTTTCAATCCAAATCAGCAGGTTGCGAATCGCCTCTGGCACCTCTAGCAGATAGTCAATTTCGTCAATGAAAATGACCAGCGGCTGCAAGAGCAGTTCAGGAAAAAGCAGGTCGCGCGTGAAGTGTTCTAACCGCCGCTGAGTGGAGAGGGTTGCGGTCGCTTCTAGCCATTTGGAGAGGGCGATCGCCTCGGTAGGATACAGGCTATCCCAAATCAGTGATATGAGCTGCTTATCCCATGAGGCTGCCGCTAGAGACATCTCAGTGACCTGCACGGTGGCGCAGCGACAGCCAGATTGCTCTAGCCGATGGCGGGTTTTAATGCGCAGCGACGACTTGCCAGTTTGCCTGGGGCCAAGCACGTAGCAAAAGTATCCTTGCTCAATCGCTTGGTATAGCACATCGTCAGCCGGACGCCTGACATAGGTTGGATCGTCTACAGCCAAGCTACCTCCTACTGTGTATGAATAATGGGCATGTTTCATAGTCCTTCCCAACGCAACCCTCACACATAATTAGGATGCCGAAGCCATTGCTGAATAGAACCCATCATGCTTTTATACAATCGACGATAGAGCCCTGCTGTTGGGGAGATTAGCAGATGCCAATCGGGTGATTTTATAGCCTACCCAATTGGGTAGGTAGATGGTTCAGTCTGGAGATTCGTCTGGAGATTTGTCTGAAGATTCTTCTGGGGGCAAACAGCTGGGCAGCGTGAGGATAAAGGTGGTGCCTTTGTTTGGGGTGCTGGCGACCTGAATGGTGCCTTTAAGCTTTTGGGTGACCAGGTTGTATACCAGATGCAGGCCGAGGCCACTGCCGCCTAGCTCGCGGGCTGTGGTGAAAAAAGGCTCAAAGATTTGCTTTTGATGGGCGAGTGGAATGCCACAGCCATCGTCGCTGTACTGCATAATGATGTGATCGAGGTGCTGATGAAAGCTTAGATGCAGGCTGCCTACCTTTTGACCAGAGAAATTAGCAGGATAGGCGTGGTTGAGCGAGTTAATGAGGAGGTTGGTAATGACCTGCGCGATCGCCCCTGGATAGCTGACCAATACAACGTCAGAACAGTCAGCTAGCGTAATGCGGTGAGGCGTTTGGCGAATGGTGGGCATGAGGTTGGTAATCACCTCTTGCAGATAGGGCTTAAGCGCAAAAGAGCGGACTTTTAGGCTCGACTGGTCAACGGCGACCTGCTTAAAGCTTTGCACCAGTTCGCCTGCCCTTTGCAAATTGCTTAAAATGAGCTGGCTACAGTCGGCGGCAGTTTCTAAATAGCGCTCAAAGGACGATCGCTTGAGGTCGCTAGCGGCAACGTCGGCTCGAATCGTGGCAGTGGCATTTTCTAGCGTAGAGGCGGTGGTAATTGCCGTGCCCACGGGCGTGTTAATTTCATGGGCGACGCCTGCGACTAAGTTGCCTAAAGCGGCCATTTTCGCCGAACGAACCAGATCTGTCTGAGCTGATCGAAGTGTCTCTAGCGTTTGGGAGAGCGCCCGCGTTTTTTCGGCGAGCTGTAGTTCGGCCTGCTTGCGCGCGGTAATGTTAACGCCGGTGCCAATCAGCTGTTTGATCTCGCCTTTTTCGTTGCGCAGCGGGCTGTGAGTTTTGAGCCACCAGATTGTTTTACCGTTCGCTTCAACTTTTTCTTCTCGGGTGATGGGAATGCCTTGCTCTAGGCAGGCTTGCTGATTGCGGCGAATGAATTCTGCGGGCAGCAGCTGGCGCAGGTCTACCCCTTTGAGCTGTTCCAGCGTGAGCCCCGACATTCGCAGCGCCGTTTGGTTAACGTCGGCAATGCGAAAGTGGCCATTTTCCAGCACATCAACCACCGAAATACCTGCTTCTACGCCGTTATAAATGCTGCGTAAAAACTGCTCCTGCTGCATTAGGCGCTGTTGAAGCGATCGCACCTTAAGCTGATTTTCTATGCGGGCGAGCAGCTCACCGACTTTAACGGGCTTGGTTACATAGTCGATGCCGCCTAGCTCAAAGCCTTTAATCACGTCAATGCTGTCATCTAGCACCGTTAAAAACATCACCGGAATATCGCGAGTGCGCTCGTCGGCCTTGAGCTGCTGGCAAACCTCGTAGCCGTCCATTCCTGGCATTTTAATATCGAGCAGGATGAGATCAGGCGGCGCTAGCTGAGCAGCGGCGATCGCCATCGGCCCTTCTGTCACGGGGCGAACGCTGTAGCCCTGCTTGCTCAGCACTTTCAGCAGCAGCCACAGGTTGTCAGGCGTATCGTCAACCACCATAATATCGGGCATGGTATCTGGCGTAGCCTCTGACGTAGCCTCAGGGTGATTGTTCATGATGGGGTCTCCTGCACAGCGGTATTAGCAGCGTCACCAGCCGCTTGGATCGCCTGTAAAATGTGAGCATAGTGAAAGCTATGGACGGTACTGGCGATCGCCTCACCTAGCGGCTCGTCGTGAGCTTGAATCTGTTCTATCAGCTGTAAAATGCGATTCCACTGAAGCCGCAAGGTCGCCTGCTTTAAGTCTTCAAGGAGCTGAGGCGGCAGCGCCAGCAGCCTTTTGCTATCTAATAGGAGACTATCGGTAGAAAGACTTTGGTTAGAGGGATGTTCGCTGTGATGTTCGCTGTAGTACAGGTAGCGAACGCCTAGATGTTGACTCATCGCCTCAAAAATTCTACTGGCGTGCAGCGGCTTTTGCACAAAGTCATCACAGCCCGCTCTGAGGGCGGTGGCCTGTTCTTCTTTAAAGCTGCTGGCAGAGAGCGCGATAATTTTGGGGGGCTGAGCGATCGCACTCTCTTTAATCTGCGCAGTTGCCTTATAGCCGTCCATCACGGGCATTCGCATATCCATCCAGATTAAATGCGGCTGCCAGCGCAAGGAGATTTCAACGGCTTCTCGGCCATTTTGGGCTTCCTGTAGCTCAAAGCCCAACGGCTCAAGCAGCTTGCGCAGCAGCTTACGATTGTCGCTTTTGTCATCTACAATCAGCAGGCGACGCTGCGATTGTCCAGGGGCGAGCCCTAGTATTCTACGCTCGGGCGATCGCACGTTCGGCTCTAGGCTGTCAATTACCTGCGCTGCAATCGTAAAGGCAACGGTTGTTCCTTGTTTGCATCCAGCCGAGGCGATGGTGATATCGCCGCCCATCATTTGCACAAACTTTTGGCTAATCGGCAGTCCTAATCCCGTTCCTTCTGAAGCGTTGCGGCCCGACTCGGTTTGTACAAAGGGCTCAAAAGCCTGGTCAATGTCGTCGGCTTCCAGGCCGCAGCCAGTGTCTATCACTTTAAAGCTAAGAATGACAGCGGTATCTTCTGAGCCTTCAGAAGCTTGAGGAGAGACTTCAGAAGAGACTTTAAATCTCATTGCCGCTTGTAGGATCACGCTGCCTGCTTCGGTGAATTTAATCGCGTTGTTGAGCAGGTTGATCAACACCTGACGAAGCTTGTTTTGATCGGTAGAAACGTAGGTGGGCAAGCTGTCGGCATATTGAAAGTCGAGCAGGATATGCTTTTGGGCGGCGCGGAGATGAAACATGTTGCGCAAATCGTCGAGCAGGCGATACAGGTCAAACTCGACGGGCGTGTAGGTAACGTAGCCCGCCTCAATTTTAGACATATCAAGCACGTCGTTAATCATATTGAGCAGGTGCTCTCCACTGCGGCTAATAACGCTACTGTTGTCGTGATGCTCTGCTGACAGGGTATTGCTATTTTTCATGAGCTGAGCAAAGCCCAAAATGGCGTTAAGGGGCGATCGCAGCTCGTGGCTCATATTGGCCAAAAACTCACTTTTGGCCTGACTAGCAACCTCAGCGGCCTCTTTTGCCTTTAGGCTCTGGGCCTCTGCCTGCTTGCGGACAACAATCTCTTCTTCTAACG
>JBARVS010000418.1:0-2340 GCA_049646385.1 Phormidesmis sp.
GCCGAGCTGTTTGACCGGATGGAGAAACAAGTAGACGTAATTCTAGACAGTGATGCCGAACTTGGGTATCAGGTATCGACAATCTTAGATCTAACGGGCGACTCTCCTCGGGTGACTCGTCAGGGACTCGGCTGGCAGGCCGCCGTTGAATGGGGAGCCATTGTGGACGTTGACTAATCTTATGTTTAGCTAAATCTTAGAGGCTGAACTAAATGACAGCGAAGCGATCGCCCGAAAATCGCCCGAAGATCTGCCGAAGATAACTCAACAGGAGGTCTACCGAAAGATAGACCTTTAGCGCAAGTGTCATAGTTGGGTTAATACCCTCTAGTGCCCCTAAAAACACAAAATTGTCTGTGCCTGAGAACATCACAACCCTTACTCTACAAAGCCCTCAGGAACATCTATGAAAACCCCACTTAAGGCTCTTTTGGCATGTGACAGTTGCCCCACCACAGTTGATTGGGATATTGCCACACCGCTTCTCAAAGATTGGATTCGTATTCTTTAGATTGAAACTGTCGAATCTGGAGCAACAGCCCGGTTTAAAGACGACTTGTGCATCAAAACTAAAGAATTATGAGTTCATCTACCATGTTTAATCCTCTATCTAGCGCTTCCTCTGACAATCTGCATAAGGATTGTTCGTCTAGCGTTTCTTTTTATACTACTGAGCAGCCCAAGCAGCGTCCGGACGAAGTGCAAAAACCCGTTATCAGCAGCAGTACGCCCGCGCTGGCCGAAGGCGATGAGCAGACTTTGTGTCCGGTCGACCAAAAGCTCATTGATTCTCTCGCCCAAGAGATTAACGATCACATTACGACCAGTAAAAAGGTTGTCAATGCGGTTGCCACCAGGCTGGCGATTGAGGTTACTCGAATTTGCCGCAAGAGTGCGCGCATTCAGGCATCGGGCGAGGTGAGTGCTTGGCAGCGATCGCTCGCCCAAAATCGAATTAAAAAGTATCTTGACTACTACGTGATGGGGTCGCGCCGGGGCCGAGTGGAACTGCACAGCAGGCTCAGCGCGATCGCCTACCGCTATATCGCCCCGGCTAAAACTCAGCTCGGCTTTCAGGGGCGATGCACGCTGCTAGAAGACTTTTTGCAGAGCTTCTATATTGAAGTGCTCAAGGCTTTTCGCCGCGAAAACCATTTGGGCGAGCAGTATACGCCGCGCACTCGGCTAGAGCTAGCCGAATACATGGCCTTTAGCGAGCACTACGCCAAGCGCCGAATTTCGCTACCGGGCTGCTATAACCAGCAGCTTGTCGTCCTACGCGCCCAGGCTTTTGCACGGCGGCTTCCGGCTGAGGCTTCTGTGGATATTGAGATGGCCGTTGACTCACCGCGCGGTGACGATGCCGATGGCTTCTTTCGCTCGCCTGTCATCCAGCAGATTCGAGAGAAAATGGTGGCCAACACGGTTGATCCGTCTGAAGGGGTGCTGCGCGATCGCATTATTAAAGAACTTATTGCCTACCTAAAAGCGCAAGATCAGCAGTCCTGCATAGATTATTTAACGCTGCGCCTACAGGATATGGCCGCTGCCGAAATCGACGAAGTGTTGGGCCTCACCTCCCGCCAGCGGGACTACTTACAGCAGCGCTTTAAGTACCATGTTGAAAAGTTCGCTCAGTTTCATCGCTGGGAGCTGGTGCACCAGTGGCTAGGCGCTGATTTGGACAAAAACTTTGGCCTTTCGCCACGCGAATGGAGCCTTTTTTTGGAGCAGCTCAGCGCCGAGCAGCTTCAGCTACTCACGCTTAAACAGCAGCAGCTAGAAAATCCTGAGCAGGGGCCATCAGATATGGCGATCGCCCAAGCCCTGCAATGGACACCCAAACGGGTAGAGCGCCGCTGGAGCAAGCTCATCAGCCTCGCCTGGAAAGTCCGCAACCAACATGCCAAAAACGACAGCAAGTAGGTAGGAGCCTCCCTCGTGGACGCCCAGTGTAATAATTTCTTGTGTTACTCCCTTCTACCTACCGCCCTTTGTATCTATTGCCCTTCTATCGGCGCATCCGTCGGCGGCTCAAACTTATAGCCCACACCCCGCACCGTCTGAATTAAAGTCGGCTGAGTGGTGTCTATTTCAATTTTCTTTCTAATTTGGCCAATGTGCACATCTACCACGCGCTGATCTCCAACGTATTCGTAGTCCCACACCTTTTGAATTAGCTCAGAGCGACGCCATACACGACCCGGATGGCCCGCCAAAAAGTGCAGCAGGTCAAACTCCAATGCTGTCAGCGGCACCAAATCAGCCGCTAGCGTAACTTCGCGGCGAATCGGATCGATTGATAGCTTATTAAAGGTCAAACACTGCTGCTCGGCCACG
>JBARVS010000419.1:0-25215 GCA_049646385.1 Phormidesmis sp.
AGCGATCGCCTGCGGTGCCTGTCGAGCGTTGAACGCTTCACCCAGCGGATAGCGCCCGGTCTGCCGAAAATAATAACGATTGAGCAGGGCCAATACGCCAGCCTCTTTAATCGCCCCTCGCAGCATGAACTGAAAATCTGTTGTTCCTGATTCGGCAGATTGGGCAAACCAAACAATTTCTTTACCATTGCGATCGCGGCCCAAATTAGGCGCATAGTGAATAAAAAAGGAGTCTTCTAGCCCTTGCGCAGCGGCTTGAGCAAGCAGATCTTCGAGGTGCGATCGCAATTCCTGCTGCAGCCTCACAAATAGCTCATTATTGTTTGCTAACGCCGGATATAAGCTGTTGAGATTAATCGTTGGCGAAGCCGTATTGTCAAGGATTGTTGCCGCTAAATATTCATCCAAATTTTGGGCTAGCTCAGGCGGACAAGCCTGCTGACGAAAAAACTCGCGAAGGCAAGCCTCCATTTTTTCAGGCACGGCCTTTAAAAAGCTCAGCTCGGCCTCGCTGACGCCCGGATGCGTGGTCATGCCGTCTCGCGACTGCCACTGAACGCCGCCCGCCGCTAGCCCTGGCAGATAATTCTGTTGCACTTGCAGAACTGTTGAATCTTGCTTGAAAGACTGCTCAACAATTCGGTTAACGCCTCGCCTGCCCGTATGCTCGCCGTTGGTCAACACGTAAAAGTGATCCCCAAAAGCTTGCGTTGCGCTGATATAGTCAGCGGCAATTTTGCGCGTCAGCGGGTCATTGACCAGGCCCATACAAACGCC
Source organism: Phormidesmis sp. (assembly GCA_049646385.1). Classification (GTDB taxonomy): domain Bacteria; phylum Cyanobacteriota; class Cyanobacteriia; order Phormidesmidales; family Phormidesmidaceae; genus Phormidesmis. Next base: position 778 of record JBARVS010000419.1, read on the forward strand.
ATCTAGGTCTTGAATGATGAGCAAGTTTTGAGTTGTGGCAAGGGTATAAACAAAGGCTTTGTGGTCAAGAGAAAGCGTTTGCTGATGAAGAGAAACTGACATGAGTTAAAAAAAAGTGAGAGAAAATAGACAAAAAAGCTTTAAGCAGCACAGCTAACGCTAAATCCAATGCTTCGCCCTTTCTACCGCCTGCTCCCACTGCTCAAAATGTTCTGATAAGACGACATTAGGCTGCGGCTGAAAAACCTTACCTACTTTGCGAGTCGCGACCAATGCCGAGTAGTCATCCCAAAACCCAATCGCTAGCCCTGCGGCAAAAGCGGCCCCCTGCGCGGTGGCATCTAGCACTTCAGGACGCTCTACCGGAATGCCCAGCGCGTCGGCTTGAAACTGCATCAAAAAGTCGTTTTTACAAGCGCCGCCGTCTACCCTGAGCTGAGCAATGGGCGTATCGCAAGCGGCATTGGCAGCGTTGACGACTTCTTTGACCTGAAAGGCGATCGCCTCTAACACTGCCCGCACCATATGCGATCGCTGCGCCCCCCCGGTCAAGCCCATGAAGGCTCCCCGCGCTGACATATCCCAGTGAGGCGCACCTAGCCCGCTCAGCGCCGGAACAAAATAAACCCCGTTGCTGTTAGGCACCTGCCGAGCTAAAGCGTCGGTTTCCGCCGCGTCTTCAATAATTTCAAGGCCATCGCGCAGCCACTGAATGCAGGCGCCGCTGGTAAACATTGCCCCTTCTAGGGCGTAGCCTACCTGGGTTTCGCCGCTGCCGTCACTGCTGGCCTCACTCCAAGCAATCGTGCTCAGTAGCTGCGGGGCTCTCACCACTTCGCTGCCCGTATGCGCAACCAAAAAGCTGCCCGTGCCGTAGGTGCATTTCAACAGGCCGGGGCGATCGCACCCATGTGCAAACAGCGCCGCCTGCTGGTCGCCCAAAATCGCCGTAATCGGAATTTCCACGCCTAAAATGCTTTTGTCTAACAGGCCAAAGTCGCCCAGGCTAGGCCGCACCTCTGGCATCAGGCTAGCAGGAATGCCAAACAGATCGAGCAGCTCGCTGTCCCACTGGTGAGTGGTTAGGTTCAGCAGCATCGTGCGGCTGGCGTTGCTGTGGTCGGTCGCGTGAACTTTACGGCCCGTCAAATTCCACAGCGCCCAGCTATCAACCGTTCCAGCTAGCACGTTAGACAGGTCATTAACGCCCTGCTGCTTCACCTCATGCAAAAGCCAGTTCAGCTTGGTAGCCGAAAAGTAGGCATCAAGGATAAGGCCAGTTTTATCCTCAATCAGGTCGGCTTTGCCTTCGGCGCGGAGGCGATCGCACAGAGGCGCAGTCCGCCGATCTTGCCACACAATCGCCTTATGCAGCGGCTCGCCCGTCGTTTTATCCCACAGCAAGCAGGTTTCTCGCTGCACCGTCAGCCCAATCGCTGCAATTTCACTCGCCTCAATGCCTGCATTTTCTATCGCCTGCTGCATAGCCCAGCGCACTTCTTGCCAAATCTCAGCCGCATCATGCTCTAACCAACCGGGCTGAGGATAGTGCTGGGTGAGTTCTCGATACGCCTGCCCGGTGATGCTGCCATCGTGGTTAAAAATAATGGCGCGGTTGCCAGTCGTGCCCAAATCAAGGGCCATTACGTACTGGGTTTGGCTGTCAGATTGGCTGTTAGGTTGGCTCATGGGTTTACTGTTAACCTACGACAATATGGACTTTTTTTCCAATAGCACCGCCTGCCCGTCTGCTATCGTCAGCCCCATCAAAGCCTCTGCATCAGGCAAATGCAGCCCTGGTGAGGTCATCACCACTTTCCACTCGTGCGCGTCAAGCTGTAGCCAGTCGAACAGGGCCGTTTGCGCAGGCGTGCCGCCCATATGCGCCAAAATAGCGACCTGCTTGTAGTCCACAATCGGGCTCGATTCGCTAGGGCTAGGCCGGGTGCGAACGCCATAAAAGAGCGTATGACCCTGCTCGCTAATGCGGTTAAACCGATCGGTACCTGATAAATTTTCAGCTAGCCAAGGGTTGGCATGTCGATACTGACGCAGCGCCAGATTAAAGGCCGCTCGGTTTCCGGGCATACTGCGCTTGGCAAGGCTAGCGATCGCCGGATCGACAGAAGTTTCTACCTGAGCGCTGGGCTGATCTTCTGCAGGTGCTGCTGGCGCATGAGCCGGATCATTAGCCTGATTCACTTCCGCCTCATAGTGAGAAACCCGGCTAAACTCGTGGCTATCTTCCATAAAAGCTTGCGCAAAAGCCTTCAGATAGGCTGCATCTAAGCTATTGCAAAACGTCTCTAGGGCCGCCGACCCGATAGACAAACCATCAGCCGCAAGGCAGGCTGCTCGGCAGGTGCTAGCGACCAAATCCAAGTCATACTCATACGTATCCATCGCCGTTGCCAGCATTTTAGTAAACCGCCGCAGCTCTTTCAAATGCTCAAACCCCATTTGCTTGAGCGCTATAAAAAACTGGGGCTGCTCGTAAAACTCCGGGGTGACCTGCCAGTCTAAAAAGCCAAATTCTTCAGTAGCGACCTTCACCCCATAAAATTCGTCGGTGTTGCGGAAAAATCCCCAGCCGCTGTGCACCATCGCATTTAAGAAGTCCATCGGTAGCCCAGGGCTAAAGCCGTACACCCACAGCGTTGTAGCGGGATTGTCATAGGCGTTATTTAGCACTTCTGGTAGGGTCTTACCCAAATTCCAGTTGATGTCACTGCCTTCGGCCTCTAGCGGAATCTGGTTGCCTCGGCGCACGGTGTCATGATTGCCACAGCCCGTAATCCAGCGATCGCCCTTCAGCATTACCTCCTGCACCCGAGGCCACTTATAATCCCAAAAGCCTTTGAGCGCAGGCGTATTATGCGCAAATATCAGCGGCCCCCACTGATATGAATCAGGCCGTAAGTCAATCAGCTCTCGATAGGTAGAAGTAATCTCCCAGCCTTCATCTGGCCAGGGCCGACCGTCCTCAAATATCGTGAACATCAGCCGCTGATGGCCGTTGATGTTTTGCACCACATCGCTCATCGCCAGCAGGTAGTTATCGTCATACTCCAGCCGACCTGAGAACGGGTTAAAAAATCGGAAGTCCTGCCCGCCATCAATGCGAATGCCATCTATGCCCGTGTTCACCTTGCGGCGCTGAAGCTCTAGCAGCGTCGCCCGCACCATCGGCAGCGTATGGCTCAAATCTTGACCATACATATTTGGCCCTGCTAAATACTGTCGGCTCAGCAGATCCATCGCCTGATTGTCTGAATGGCCGTATACCAGGTCATAAATCACCTGAATGGGCTGGCCTGGAAAGTTGTGCATCTGTGCAATGAAATCAACCACTTCATCGGGGCGTAGGCTGCTCAGCAGCGTTGCATTCGTCGTCGATGAGCCAATAATAGGCACGTCGTAGCCCCAGTTTTGAGTGTTGGGCTTGCGCAGCGTCATCACCAGAGGCGCGGTTGTACTCACGGGCCCATCTTCGCCATACACCAGCGCATTTTCTTTAGTGGCAAAGGTAAAAAAGTCACGGCTGCCGTCTTCTGAGCGGTATTCAATCGTGGGTTCGGTCGGCAGCAGCTGCAAGGCGTCGTAGCCAATGTAGTTTTGCTCAGCGGGCGTTAGCGGCTGGTTTTGCTCAATTTTCTCACCAATTTCTCGATAAATTCGGCTTAGCCCAGCGAGCGTTCCTTCCGCCGAAGCGGTGGGTACATGCATTTGTAAAATGTTGCAAGGCGCTTTGCCCCGAGGCAGGGCGGGTTCTTCACCTCTGTCTGCTGGAATCACGGGGTCGGCTTGGGCCGCTCGTGCAAAATAGTCTAGGTCGCTGCGATCGCGCTGAAGCTGCTCAAAGTCATAGAGTTCAGCCGGGGCAAAAACGCCGTAGGGCAAAGAGTAGGGGGCCACATCGCGAATAGTGCGCATGTGCCCGTCGCTAAGATCGCGATAGCGAAGCCAGTACAAGCTGCCGAGGCGATCGCGCCGGCCCACCTGCATTCCACTCACCACCGCCCACACAAATTCGCCTTGCAGCGGCACTTCTAAGCATTCATAGCGAAAAGGAACCTGCTGCTGCTGCGCGCTAAAGTCTACGGCTGCTAGCGGCGTAAACACTTCTAGATAAATGCTGCGGCCAGCGGGTAAAAAAGCCTGCCTTGCCAGCTCAGGCACCCAAAAGCCAATTTCAGTCAGGCCGCTTGTAGCATCGCCGCTTGAGTCATCATCAGGCTCATCAATAGATTCACTACTAGGCAGTGGATGTGCCCCTAGCTTCCTCGCGAGCTGCTGCCCTATTTCAAAGTAGGTTGCTTTAGACCCTGCTACTTTGAGCGCCCATGCCATCAAAGCTTCTGTTTCCGGCTCCCGTAGCTCAACGGCGGGCTTGTTTTGAGGGAAGGGGATGCTCATTAAATAGTCCTGACAATGAAAGTAAATGATTTCTCCACATAGATCACTCTAAACCCAATGCCCTATTTTTTGTCTTTGCTTTTCTGCCTTTTCTTTTGCCTTATCTAAAGGTGGAGCAGCAGCAGGCGGCTAGCTCAAGAAAAGGTAGAGCGATCGCCCCAGCAAAACCTCTCCCGAACGCCAGCAGGCATTTTGTCAGTGATTTCAACCTGCATCTCAACCTGCATCTACCGCTTTGCGATAGATTTGCTCATTTCCAAAAGCTCTCTATAGAACGGATACAGACCGATTACAATCTGTTCCGCTAGCCAAGACCTCGATTTAATGTGAGTATTGAACCAGGGTGGCAATCACGATTTCAATCATGATTTCAACAATGCTAGACCACCCACTTTCAGCTCATCTGTGACAATGACAGCTAAGCTGATCGTTAATAAAATCCTTCAGAGGTCTATAACTTTTATGAAATCATCCTTAGTTATTCTCTATCACCGCGAGCCGTATGATGAGGTCGTTGAAAACGGCAAAACGACCTATCAAGAGAAGAAAAGCCCCAACGGTATTTTGCCCACTATTAAGAGCCTGTTTGCCAGCGCCGAACAAAGCACCTGGATTGCCTGGAAGCAGATTGGCCCCAAGCAAAAAGACAGCTTCAAAGAGCGTATGAGCTTTGATGACAACGCTAACGGCACGGTTCGCCGCATTCCGCTGAGCGCCGATCAGGTCAAAAACTTTTACCACGTCACCTCCAAAGAAGCCTTTTGGCCAATCCTTCACTCGTTTCCCTGGCAGTTCACCTACGAATCGTCCGACTGGGAGAATTTTCAGGATATCAACAAAAAATTCGCCGAGGCCGCCTGCGAAGATGCCGCCGATGACGCCCTAATTTGGATTCACGATTACAACCTGTGGCTCACGCCCTACTACATTCGTCAGCAGCGGCCCAACGCTAAGATTATTTTCTTCCATCACACGCCTTTTCCTGGCTCAGATGCCTTCAACGTTTTACCCTGGCGAGAAGAGATTATCGATAGCCTGCTGTGCTGCGATGTGTGCGGCTTTCACATCCCTCGCTATGTTGAAAACTTTGTTTCAATTGCCCAAGGCTTTCGTGAAATAGAGATTGTTGAAAAAGGCCCTGTTCCCAAACAGTTTACGCCTCGGGGAACGGCGCTAGCGGCTCCAGAAATGACCACAAAGGTACGCTATAAAGACCAGCTCGTTCATTTGGGTGCGTTTCCAGTAGGCACTAATGTAGAATTTATTCGCTCTGTGGTCGAAAAGCCCGAGGTTAAAAAGCGCGTGGCTGAGATTCGCGAGGAAATGGGGGGCGATCGCCAGCTCATTGTCTCCGCAGGCCGAGTAGACTATGTCAAAGGCACCAAAGAAATGCTGCTGTGCTACGAGCGCCTGCTCACCCGCCGCCCCGAGCTTCAGGGCAAAATCAACTTTGTTGTCGCCGTCGCCAAGCCCGCTACCGGAATGCGAATTTATCGCACGGCCCAAAGCGAAATTGAAAGGCTCGTCGGTAAAATCAACGGTCGCTTTGCCAAACTGAGCTGGACGCCGATATTACTCTTCACCTCAGCGCTGCCGTTAGACGAAATTTTGGCGCTTTATGCCGCCGCCGACATCGCTTGGATCACGCCTCTGCGAGACGGCCTAAACCTGGTTGGTAAGGAGTTTGTGATTGCCCGAGGCGGCAAAGACGGCGTACTCGTATTCTCTGAATTTGCAGGCGCAGCCGTAGAACTGCCCGACGCGGTACTCACCAATCCCTACGCCGACAGCAGCATGGACAAGGCCATTGATGAGGCGTTAGCAATGGAGCCTCAAGAACAGCAGGAACGCATGAGCCGCATGTACGAAGCCGTCAAAGCCTACGACGTAGATCGCTGGGCAAAAGAGCTGCTTGGCGCAGCCGACTAAGCCCCTCATCTACATAAAGCTGGTAAGCGAATCAATATTTGCTTACCAGCACTTCAAGATATCGCCCAGCGTAAATCTTAAACCGCCAGCACCGTCCCCGTCACACAAGCCCCTGTCAAGTTCGCCCCTACCGTCGTCGTCCCCTGTAGGTCAGCGCATAGCAAATTAGCTCGCGCCAAAGAAGCCCCCGTAAAGTTCGCTTCCTGTAAATTCGCCTCTTCTAAATTTGCTTCGGTCAGCGTTGCTCCCTGCAAGTCGGCTCGTGAGAGATCGCTGCCGCGAAGATTGCTGTCACTGAGGTTTGCCCCACGCAGGTCAGCCCCGCGCAGGTCAGCGCCTTTTAAGTTGGTGCTCATGAGCGTAGCACCGCTGAGAAAGGCCCCGGTCAGGCTTGCGCCCGTCAGCTTAGCACCCATCAAATTCGCCCCGCGTAAGTTGGCTCCCCGCAAGTCAGCACCCGTTAGGTCGCACTGCATTAGGTTTGCGCCCCACAGGTTGGCCCGCAAATCTGCGCCCGCCAAATTTGCGCCGACTAAGTTACTGCCTTCTAAATGGGTGCGGTTTAGGTTGGCTCGGCTGAGGTCACAGCCGGATAGCGTTGCGCCAGCGAGCTGCGCGCCTGAAAGATCGCTGCCTGCTAAATCGGTGTCTTCAAGTTTGGCCCCAGCAAGCTTTTTGAGCTTGCCTGTGCGAACGGCTTCAATATCGATTAGTTCACTCATCTAAGTATGGCTAGTAGGTTGGCGCGTTGGCTTAATGGATTGGGTAGCGATCAGGCAAGCTCAGAAATCGGCACCTCTGGCCAAACCTCAGCGACTTCAGGATTTAGCAAGCCTGTGCCAAGCGTCATCTTCATCGGAATGGTCGGTAGGCTTAGCCCCTGCTGCAGGCCAGTGACTAAAAAGCCCAGCACCTCTACTAGCTTAGGATCCCATCGGTCGCCTGCGTCGGCTTTGCAGGCGGCAAAAGCATCGGTGACATGCTGCCATTCATTCTCAGGAGCAGGCGTAGACATTTCTTCGCTAGGCCGCTCAGAAGGGCGATTAGAGAGCAGATTAATGTCGTGCCGACGGCGAGCAACTTCCTGCTGAAAGTGAGCGACTAGGCCCAAAATTCGAGATTCTACGGGCGTGGCGTCGCCTTTAAGTCCGGCGGGCTGGCCGCTGCCATTCCAGGCTTCATGCTGGTGGGCGATGATTTGGGCGATCGCTCTCAACCTAGGCAATATTCGCAGCGTCTGCGCCCCCGGATGCAGAGGGCAGCTATCCCCTTCCTTCTCGCTTTCCTCTACATCAAACTGAGCCGGGGCAATTCTGTGCAACAGGCTCGCTAGCCGCAGCCGCTGCATTTGCCATACGGGTAAGTCTAAGAACTGCCCGATCATCTCGGAAAGAGAAGCAACTTCGGCGGCGGCTAAAGGATTGGTTGGATCGGCTAGGTCGGCAAGCTGTGCCATCCGCAGATAGGCTTGCAGCTCGTTAGAGGCTAGGTTTTGGCTAAGGGCACCCGCAAACTTAAAGGTTTCGGTTTGTTCTACTTGGCGATCGCCCCCCTGCAAATACTCCACCACCCGCATCACAACGTTGCCGACCTTATTGGTTTTAGTCGCCGCTTCAGCATCTATTTTGGCCAGCCTAGCTTCTAAATCAGCCTGTACAGCAGGCGCATAGCGACCGACATGATCAGCCGTAATTGCAATCGTCTCACCCACCAGCACCGGATCAAACGTCCAAAACCCGTAGAACTTGCGCTCCAAATCATTTTCGGGTGGCCCGTTTGGGCCGTATTCCTCATCGGTTAGCTCCTGACACAGCACCATGGCGCTGTAGGTAGAGCCCATAATCATCAAATGCCACTCTTGGGCCACCGGATCGTCCTTATCAATATCGACCAGCGTGACGTTATCGCGTTTGCCCGTCGGATGATCTCTAAATCCGGCTCCTGGCGCGGCCAAAATCACAACCCGATCAGCAGTATCAGCAATCTCGCCGTAGCGATCGGCTTCTTGCAAATACCACTTACCCTCTTGAAAGGCCGTCACCATTAGCGGCGATGTTTTAGTCGCCAGCACCGCATCTTCCAGGGCGTGGCAGAGCGCTACCAAGGTATTTTTGTAATACACCCCAAAGTTTAGCGGGGTTCGCCCAGAGTCTTGTTCACCTTTGTCCGACGCGCGATCGCGATTGTGATCGCGCATGAGTCTTTGAAGAATTGAACCCGCCAACATACTTTTGAGAACTTTTGCGAAAAAGTTACTAAGGTGAATATTTAAAAAAACTTTCTTTTATGATACCCCAGCCAAGGCACCGGACTGTTTCTCTACTTGGCTTTTAATCGGTGCGCTCAACGCTTCTTTTAGAGGTGTTTTGCCCAATCGCTGCTCCAAAATGGCCATCACCGCACGACCAAAATCGTCAGGATTTTCGCGCATAGCTTCTAAGCACACATCACCCAAGAAAGCGCCCAGCTTGCCAGGATTCCACAATAGCTTCAGCGCTACCCAAGGCAGGTAGATCGCCAGCGGATTGTAGCCCTTTTTAAGAATGTTGTTTGCAAAGGCATACTCTTCCAGATGGGTGTGCGGCTGCAAGCCAATGAAAAAGATAGCAGGCTCTACTTTATCTACGCCAAAAATGTTCTCTAGCTCGCGATGGTAGGCAACCGTTTGCCGAATAGTTTCATCGCGCTCGTCAATCACATTAAACGAGTAGTTCACCGAGACATAGTCATTAAAGCCTGCTGCTACAAGGTCACGGCAGTTTTGCAAAACGGTTTTGAGGTTGTATCCCATTCGCATTTTGCGCACCAGCTCTTGAGAGCCGCTGGTAATGCCAATTTCAAAATAGTTCATGCCCGTGGCCACCATCAGCTCACACAGGCGAGGCGTGAGATTATCAGCGCGAATATAGGCCGCCCAGTTAATATCCGTCATGCCAGAAGCCTGAATTTTCTCCAGCAGCTCAATGGCATCGTCAATGTAGCGCTTGGCTGGAATAAACTGCGCATCGGTAAACCAAAATCGACGAATGCCTCGGTCGTATAGCTGGCGCATTTCCTTAACTACTTCGTCAGCCGGGTTAATTCGCACCTGCTTGCCTTCTACGACGGTATAAATGCAGTAGCAGCAGTTATGCGGACAGCCTCGCTTGGTCTGTACGCCAATATAAAAGTCCTGCTCTTGCAGATAAAACTGAAATTCGGGCCACATCGCTTCGATATAGTCATAGTCGCAAGCGGACTTTTCAACCGGGGTGGGCTGCTCATGAATCAAGCGATCTCTGGGCGCTTCACCCACCACATAGCAACGCTCATTTGAAAAATCTTCGCCCCGAATCAGCTTTTCTAGTAAGGTTTCGCCTTCGCCAACTGAAACAATCGCGCCAATTGGCAGCATCTGTGGCATTTGCTCATAAAATACGCTGACCGCGCCGCCGCCAACCACGACTTTTGCATGGGGCTGATGCCGTTTGGCCCGCTTGAGCCCTCGCTTTACCAGCTTTTCGTTGCGACGTAGCTCGGCTAAATAAGTGGCCGTCATTCGGGCCCCGCCCACGGCTCCTCTGAGCCTAATCAATGGATTGGGAGCGTAGGCAAATTCAAAGGCGTTTTGCAGTGGATTGCCGCCTCTGCCGCCAACGGGCGCATAAATTTGAATGTCTCGCCAGGAGAAAATCAGCAGGGTAGGCTCAAAGCTGTCAATGCGGGCGTCGAGAGCCGCTGTAAAGTCGAGCGGGGGGACTGTACCCATGTCAAAAATCTGCTGTTCGACCTCTGGAAACAGCTTATGGATATGATCTGCTAGGTAAACGACCCCAATGGGAAAAATAGGATTGCAGGGCAAACGGACGTAAAGAATGCGGTCGCTCATAGCGCTCGGGTTATCAGGCATTTAAAATCGTTCGGCAGGCTGCTTCAAATGAACTACTTCAACGGAACCCCTTAACTTAGGCGCTCAGTTTTTTCATATATCTTTACGATAGCACCGCAGCCCATAGAGCGTGGATGTTTTTGCAGCTAATAGTAAAGTTTTATGGCGCTTCGTATTGTTTTGTATTTGCCTTAATCAAAAATAACTGATTATTTAACGGGCCATCAAAGCTAGGGGTGCATCAGCCCTGGCGAGCTGATGCTCATCTAAAAAATCCTTATCAAAACCTGTTCTAGAGACGCTTTTGCATGTTTTTGCATGGCTTTTGAGCGGTCAGCATAGTTAGCTCAGCCGTACCTCCTACGACTGATATTTTAGGTTTTCCTGGGGTTTCCTTACTTGATGGGGATCGCGATTGGCAGCTTGGTATTCGTTTTTACAGTTGTTGTAATTTTCAGGTGTTAGCTTTTGGGCGTGTGAAGTATGCCATCCGTCTCTCTCATTTAATACACTTAATACACCGTTTCAATCATGGCTCAAATTGTTGATTCCCTGCCTTCTGATGATCCCGATACTCTTTTGTGTTGCTACGTCAACGCCACCAGCAAAATTCAGATAGCGCGTGTTTCGAATGTGCCAAATTGGTATTTTGAACGGGTGGTTTTTCCAGGACAGCGGCTCTTGTTTGAGGCGGTGCCAACGGCCCTGTTGGAAATTCATACAGGGATGATGGCCAGCGCCATTTTGTCTGACACGATTCCCTGTGAGCGCCTGATAGTAGAAGCCGATGACAATCTAGACGCCACTACCGCTAGCCGCTTGGCCGTAGAAGCGGCGGCGGCTTCTGCTGCTGGTGCTGTCTCAAAAACTGCCGAAAAGACTGAATCGGCGAAGCTGACGGGTGCGATCGCTGACTAATGTAAAAACTAACGCACAAACAGCTATGGGACAAAGCCCCATAGCCAGCTTGAAGTCAATCTAAAATCAGTCAATCTAAAATCAAACGATAGCCGCCATAATCTTCTATAAAGCAGAGGAAAGCAGAGCGCTAAAATGCTATGCCTTTAGAGGCGTATTTTCAAAAGAGAGAAGACCTATGGATCTTCCATCCTTTATTTGGCTGTGGCGAATTGCGGCTTGGTCAATGGGGCTATCGCTGACAACCTTTGGCTTTTTGGCCCTTAGCGGTAGCGCTTTGTTTTATTTTCGGCTTTATTCGGGAGTTTATTCGGAAGAGCGATCAGGGGCTACCTACACCGACCACGGTTCTTTTAATCAAGCTGTTGATCGACCAGGCTGGCTGAGGCCGCTGCACTATGCATTAGGAGGCGTGCTAGTGCTTTTGGTGCTGCTGTTGCTGGGCATTGGCATCGTTGGTACGCTGGGTGAATACGGAGGGCTAGGGCATTCGGTGCACTTGCCTGCGGGCCTAACGGTGGTTGCGCTGACGCTCAGCTCGGCTTGGTGTGCAACTCGCATCAGTCCCCAGCGGCCTTGGGCGCGTCAGGCACACCTAACGCTCAACGGCGTTTTGCTATTTGCTTTTATTGCCGTGACCGCAACAGGCTGGAGCGTTGTGCAAAAGTACCTATAATCAAACCTTTGACCTTAAAGACCTCAATAGCTCCTTATGAACAGCCCAGAGAAACTGCTTGAGTCTGACAGTTTCAAAATTTCGCCTTTAATTCAGCTAACGCTGGTGTCTTTGTATATCGCGCTAGTGATTCCGCTGCCTTTTTTAGCGGCTGCAACCGCCGCGCCCGTTTCGCCTAAGCTGCTGTGGGTAGGGTTTGTGGTGGGTGGTGTGGCACTTTATAGCGGGCTCAGCGAGCGAGTGCTGGTGAATGATGAAGGCATTGCGGTTACCTATCCTGGCTGGGTGCAGCGCTTTGGTCGGCGGGGCTGGTCGTTACAATGGGCAGAGATTACGGCGCTCAAGCCTCGCTCTACGGGGCAGGGCGGCATTGTGTATTACTTTCTCAATCAGGCCCAGGACAAAGCCTACTTGCTGCCGATGCGAGTGGTGGGCTTTGCTCGGCTGGTGCGTTACGTGCAGGCTAAAACCCAGCTGGATATGAGCGATGTAAGGCCGCTTTCTCAGCCGTGGATGTACGTTATTTTGCTGGGGTGTACAGCGCTGCTGCTGCTGGTTGATATTTGGGCGATCGCCAATGCCAGTCTTCACATTTGAGCAAGTCACGCTGCGAGCCGCTGCGGGCATCGTTAACATTTTAAAAGATATTAGTTTTACAGTAGAGACAGGCGACTTTGTGGCCCTTGTCGGCCCCTCAGGTGCAGGCAAAAGCAGCTTACTCAGGCTAATGAACCGACTCGCAGAAGCTAGCGCTGGAACAATTTGGTTGGACGGGCAAGACATTCGCCATGTGCCAGTGGTGGCACTGCGCCAGCAGGTCGCGCTGGTTAATCAGGAAAGTCGGCTGCTCGGCATGACGGTTGAAGAAACGCTGGGATATCCGCTGCGGCTGCGGGGGCGATCGCGCGAAGCCATCCACACTAGCGTTAGCCAGTGGTGCGACAGGCTGAAAATTCCGGCTGATTGGATGAGCCGGACGACGGTGAACCTGTCATTAGGCCAGCGGCAAAGAGTGGCGATCGCCCGGACGCTCATCAGCGAGCCCAGAATTTTACTGCTCGACGAGCCCACCTCCTCGCAGGACATCGGCTACAGCGAATTTTTGCTCACGCGCCTTTCTACCTGGGCGACAGAAGGCAAGCTCACAATCATCATGGCCAACCATCAAATTGAGCTGGCCGCCAGCTACGCTAATCGGCTGCTGCACCTTAAAAACGGCCAGTTAATCGCTGATTTGCCCGCTAGCAAAGTGGATTGGAGCGCGCTGCGGCAAACGCTAGTTGATTCTGAACGACAGGCCGAAGCTGACTGGGAAGATTAGACCGAGAAGATTAGACCGAGAAGATTTAAGCTGGCTTACGGTGAGCCATCGCCATCGCCTCTACTCTTGCGCCTATCGGCTCAATGCAAATGCGGTACCCCACGTTTCGCACCGTTTGAATCAGGTCAGGATGACGCGGATCTAGCTCAATTTTTTTGCGCAGCGAGAGCACATGCGTGTCCACCGTACGCGGGTTATCAATCGCATCAGGCCAAGCGCGGCGCAGCAAATCGATTCGACTTAGCGGCTCTCCTTCTGCCTGAGTAAGCACATACAGCAGGCTAAACTCCTGCGGCGTGAGATCTATAAACGCGCCCATATAGCGCACTCGCCTCTGCACCAAATCAATATGCAAGCCGCCGCAGTCAATCGCTAGCGGCGTTGCGGTGTTGCGCGATCGCCGAGCTAATGACTCTATCCGCGCCAAAAACTCCTGCATCCCAAAAGGCTTCTTCAAATAGTCGTCTGCGCCCGCTCTAAGCCCAGTAACTACGTCGCTCTCAGAGATCCGCGCCGACAGCATTAAAATTAGCGGATGCCCCTGATGCCGCAGCCAGTGGCAAAGCTGTAGCCCTTGGCCACTGGCAAACTCTGCTTCTAGCACAACCATTGCGGGCTGATGCGATTGAAAGCCATCTCTAGCCGAAATCATATCGGCGCACTGCTGCACCTTGTATCCCGCTTGCTGTAGGTTCCAGCTCAGCAGCGATCGCAAATTCAAATTGCTTTCAATAACCTGGACGTAAAGGTCGTTAGGGGCGCTCACAAAAAACAAAGAAGCCGTTAATGCTACTGGTGAGAGATTTTAATATTGGCACCTTAACAGAGCTTTTCTATCACTTCTGTAATCGAAGTTACGAGAGTCATCCAATTGGATGAAAGATTACCCATGTGGGCATATGAGCTAGCTGAGCCCTGTCTTACCTGATAAAATAGAGGTAAAGTAAGATTAGTTCATCAATTAGCTCATGAATAGTTTAATCATATCAAAAGGGCTTTATACAAGGCTAGACAAAGACGAAGTGTCACCTCGTTTTGTATCTTTTATAGCTATTGATGTGAAGACAACTTTAAAGATCATCACAGTTAAGTGAGGACAGCATCAAACATGCTTCAGGACGCCAGAGTCATCAGGTACTACCAGCGAATTACCGACACCCTAGTAGACTATTGGAACAAGGGCTATAGAAACGACGAACTCAGGCTTTATTTAGAGGGATATATCGCTTCAATGCGTCATTCTGGCGCAGTTGAGTCATATTTAATCAACCAGCTAGAGCAAGAAGCCATTCGTTTCCTGTACGATTCATCTAACTTTGCGGTGGCCCAGCCAGAGATAGAAACCGACTATCGCTAGAGCAAGCGCAATCGGCTAAAGACATGGAAAGACATAGGTAGTGATGTAGCCTTCTGCAAGAACTTCGTGCCCAACGCTCAGCTCGCGATCGCTTGGAACCATACCAAGCGATCGCGTTTTTTAGCCTTAGTTTATCTGGCTGATCAGTTTGCTTAAGACAGTTAGCCCAAAACAGGAACTGGCTAAGAAGCTAGAGCAACCTCTACCGTTTCGCTCAGGTTGCCTTCTTGATACATCTTGATCAAAATATCGGAACCCCCTAAGAACTCGCCGTTGAGGTAAACCTGGGGAACCGTAGGCCAGCTAGAATATTCCTTGATGCCCTGACGAATTTCGGGATCGGCGAGTACGTCTACGGTTTCGTAAGGCACGCCCAGCATGTTCAAAATTTGGACGACGTTGTTAGAAAATCCACACTGGGGCATGAGCTTGTTGCCCTTCATAAATACCATTATTTTATTTTGCTTAACCAAGCTGTCAATTTTGGCTTTGGTTTCTGGAGACATAGCGAAAAGACCCTAAAAAATATGCTTCTAGTTTACGGTAGCTGCCGCCTCTGCGGGCGTGTTAGTTTCTAGCGAGAGCGCATGAATGGCCTCAGACGACATCGCTGAATTGACGGCCTTGTAAACGAGCTGATGTCGCTTTACCAAGCTCAGACCCTCAAAAGCTGATGAGACAACCGCTACTTGATAGTGGTCGCCGCTGCCCTTAAGGTCTTCTGCGATGACGGTGGCATCGGGTAGGTCGGCCTTAATCATGGCTTCTAGTTGGTTGGGGCTAATCATGTGCGCCTCTTTGCTATTGGCATTAACTTGCTTGCTAAGCTTATTATGACGCAACTGCTGGCACAAGAGACTGAGCGCTAGCCCTTTACCCGCAAGACTAGCCTTCTGTTTTTCCCTAGGGTTTTCCAAAGGGTCTTTTTATTTATCGGGCGCACCATAGGCGACCCCTACAAAGCCCAGCTCATAAAGCTGCTGGTATGCCTGCTTACCTAGCTCGCGCGTAGGCTGCTGACTCTGCACAACTTCTACTAAAAGAGGAATGGCTAGCTCAGGGCGACCCTGCGCTCTGTAAACGACGGCAAGCTGATAGGTGGCTTGGTCTCTGACCTGCGCGGAGTTTAGGGCCAGATCGCGCAGATCGGTGTTGACCCGGCTATCGACGCCCAGGAAGACGCCTGCTAGATTTTGATAATAAGTAGAAACGTTGTTGAGCGCTGTGCGGGCGCTGATGAGCTTTTCGGCAGCTAGGCTGTAGTTTTGCTGAGCGATCGCGCCTTCGGCCTCACTCATCAACGCCTGACCAGAGGCAATGCCAATGGCGCTATTTGACTGCTGTACGGTGCGCGTCGCCTCAGGCGCTTCAGCAGGTGGCTGAGCTTCAGCAGGCTGAAGTGCTGGAGGTTGTGCAGCGGGCGTTTGGGCCTGGGCGGGCAAGGTCACGCCGCCGACTACGCCGCCAATCATGCCGCCAATCAGCGTACTGGTAACGACGGCAGCGACCTTGGATGACAAGCCAGACAACAGGTTTTCTACAATGGAAGCCATAGATAAAACAGCGGCTGAAAAGAACAGCTAACTTAGGTAACTTAACCCAGATTATGGCATCATCAGCGCCCTTGTCTGGTGGATATGTGACTCTTACCTATCTGGCTATACTTGCTTATAAGCTTTATCAGGTTTTTGGGAGACATGAATCAACCCGGCGCACCATTATTCAGCGATGAGGCATTCAGCGATGAGGCATTCAGCGATGAGGTTACCGATGACCCCGGTGTGCTGCCCGAGCAAGAAGGCGTTATCTTGCAGCGCGGCGGCGAAGAGCTGCGTTTAAACAAAGTAGAAGATCGGCTAACGCTGTGTTTGAGCGATCTGAGTGCTTTGCAGCCTTTGATGGCTAAATGGCGACCACAGCAGGCTACAAATATCACTCCCCAAGGTGTTGATCAAAGCCCGGTGATTGTAGAGTGGGTGCTGCCTGCCAATCGGTTGGAGGAGGCGATCGCTCAGCTTCGAGCAACTAGCGGAGTGCTCTACGCCAGCCATGTTTATGCAATGGCCCTTAGCCCAGGCACTTATGTATACCTCGCTAATCAGCTGACGGTACAGTTCACTGAGGGCTTACCGCTTGCTGCCGTTGAAAATATTGCTCAGTCGTTGGGCCTAGTTCGCACCCATGCGCTAGCCGATAGTGGCAACACCCACTGCTTTGTCGTTGGCCCGACGGCTCGCCAAAACCCTTTGAAAATTGCGAATCAGCTCGCTCGCCGCAGTGAGGTTTTGCTAGCTGAACCTAATATCATTATGGCGGCTGCACCTTTGTATCAGCCGACAGATAGCCGCTATCCTGAGCAGTGGTATTTGTTTCATCGGGGCGGGGCAGCTGATCTAGAGGCCAAGGCGCATGTCTTTGCTGAGCAGGCTTGGGACATCACGCGCGGCAGTCGCTCTGTAGTCATCGCCATTACCGATGACAGTTTTGATTTGGCCCACCCTGATTTGCAGGGAGTCGGTAAAATTGTGGCCCCACGCGATCTTAAAAATAAGGATGGACTGCCAACGCCGACCGCCGACTATGAAAATCATGGCACAGCGGTAGCAGGCGTTGCCTTAGCAGAAGAAACCGGGCAGGGCATTGTCGGAATAGCACCGGGCTGTAGCTTTATGCCAATTCAGACGACGGGCTTTTTGGATGATACTTCGATTGAGCAGATGTTTGACTGGGCGATCGCTCAAAGTGCCGATGTTATTTCCTGTAGCTGGTCACCTGCGGCGGTGTACTTTCCCTTGTCTCGGCGCATCAGCCTAGCAATTCAGCGAGCCGCTACTCGGGGCCGACAGGGAAAGGGCTGCGTGGTGCTATTTTCAGCGGGCAATGCCAACCGCCCGCTAGAAGGCCAGGTGGAAGAGTCGGGCTGGGTGCGCAACTTGATTAAAGGGGCGACCCGCTGGCTAAGCGGCTTTACCATTCACCCCGATGTGATTACGGTGTCGGCCAGCACTAGCTTGAACCGCAAGGCCGCGTACAGCAACTGGGGCGCTCACATTTCGGTAGCCGCGCCTAGCAACAATGCGCCACCGAACATGGCCCTTTCAGAAGGCACGTTTGACACGGGGCCACCGATTCGCTCGCGGCTAGTTGGCCGCTCGGTGCTGACGAGCGATCGCGTGGGCGATAAAGGCTATACCACCGACAATTACACTGGCTTTGGTGGTACCTCTAGCGCTTGCCCTTTGGTTGCAGGCGTCGTCGGGCTGATGCTCTCTGCCAATCCTGACTTAAGCGCCAGTGAAGTCAAACGGCTGCTGCAAAACACCACCGACAAAATTGTCGATCCTAACCCCGATCCGCAGCTCGGCCAAACCTACGGCACCTACGATAACAAAGGCCACTCGCTATGGTTTGGCTACGGAAAGGTAAATGCTTACAAGGCAGTCAAGACCGCTCAAACCCAAGCCTTAGCGGGTCGCGCCCTTCATCGAACTCTCACCGCTGAGAGTCGTACGGCACTGTCCATTCCCGATGGCGTTGCGGCTGGCGTAGTGAGCCCTATTGCGATCGCCGCAGACGGCCTCCTGCAAGATATTAAGGTGTATATTGAAGCCGAACATGAGTTTTTAGGAGATGTCAGCTTTACGCTGCAAAATCCGCAGGGGCTAAGCGTCCTGATTCAAAGCCGAACGCTAGGGCGTCAGACCCGTTTGCAAAGAACATACTCCCTGATTAGTACACCTGCTTTGCGTCGATTGCTTAATACAGAAGTGAAAGGCCGCTGGCAGCTTCAGGTAGTTGACCATGTGCCAGCGCATGTAGGGAGGCTAAGACAGTGGGAGCTAATGCTAGGAATTTAGCTTTGGGTAATTCTGGTGGGCTAACTTTGGCGGGCTAACTTTGGCGGGCTAACTTTGGGCGAGCGTCATGAGTGCCTGCTGCAAATCAGCGGTTAGCTGTTTTGATTGCAGCTTGCTCGCGCCCGACTTATAGTTAGCAACTGAAATAGGCGCTCCGATTTTGACTTGAACGGTGCCTCTCCATTTGGGGCAAGGCTCGCTGTAGGCCAAAGTAATCGGCACGATTTTGGTATTTAAGCTGGGGTGGCTGCGCTCGGCTCTAAGGGCGATGCGGGCGAGTCCCGGCTTGAGGGGATTGATGCGATCGCGAAAAATATTGCCCTCTGGGTAAATCACCAGCATCTCTTTTTCTTGCAGGAGCTGCACACCATGTCTGAGCGTTTGCACCGAAGGCTTGCGCACATGCACCGGAAAGCCGCCTAGTCGCCTAATAAACCAGCCTTGAATACCCGTACATTCATCAGCAGTCACCATAAATCGTAAGTATCGATGCGATCGCTTGCCAATCAGCCCGACTAGCAGCGAATCCCACCGGGCTTGATGCGTCGGTGCCAGCACGACCGGGCCAGTGATCGGAATATTTTCCTGACCGATGATTTCTATGTTGCTGAAAAAGGCAGGCAGTACGAGCCTTTCGCCTATGCCATACATAATGGGCGCAAGCCAAGGAGAAAGGCGCGACCGTACGGCAGGAGCGCGATCGCCCTGAGCGCAATCTGTAGAGTGATCAGCAATCATGGCCATATCAACAGCAGAGTTTGAAAGCATAGGAAAGACAATAGATGCACTGAGCCTAAACGCTAGTCAACGGCTTTAGAGTTACCGGAGATTAGATCACCATAGTGGGGTGAGTGACTCTATCAAGCGTTTGAGC
This sequence comes from Phormidesmis sp., assembly GCA_049646385.1. GTDB lineage: Bacteria > Cyanobacteriota > Cyanobacteriia > Phormidesmidales > Phormidesmidaceae > Phormidesmis. Next base: position 19,994 of record JBARVS010000419.1, read on the forward strand.
TGACAGTTCCAGGGTTGGCCTGTCGGCTGGTACGTGTCAGCTAAGTTTAATAAATCATATTTGTTACGTTCATGAGCCCGGTGCAACTACCTAACGCCTGTGCTTGAACCACTGCTGTAGCTGCTCGCGGCAGGGTGCTGATAATATGCCGCCCAGTACCGACAGGCGATGATTTGAGCAGGGGCCATCGGGCAGGTTTAGCACCGAGCGAATAGCGCCTGCCTTGATATCGTCTGCGCCGTATACCAGCCAGCCTAGCCGCGACTGCACAATCGCGCCCGCGCACATCATGCAGGGCTCTAGGGTGACATAGAGCGTACAGCTATTGAGGTGCCAGTTGCCTAACTGTTTGCCAGCGGCGCGCAGGGCCAGCACTTCGGCATGGGCAGTGGGGTCATGGTCACGTTCTTTACGATTAGCGGCTTCGGCAATCAGCTGGTTGTTTGAATCGACCACGATCGCGGCTACGGGCACCTCGCCAGCTTCACCAGCGGTTTGGGCGAGCCTCAGCGCCTGAATCATCCAGTGGCGATGGCGCAAATAGATTTTGTTTTGCAGGGCGGGCGGTGGAATAGGCGGCAGAGTAAAGGGGGCGGGCTCGGCCATGACTGGGCGGTGATTGGGCAGCGATGGTATAGCCTCTCTTTTAAAAAATCGTCAGCGTTAATGTACGGATGCCAATCGGCTGAGCAGGCTATCAAGTGCCATACTATAGCTAAAAGCGCTAAAAGCAGCGACAAACATCCCACGCGATGGGGCCTTTTCCTAAATAGTTTTTCACAGTTTTCTCTAAAGAGTATGGCGACGACTACCGTAGATTTTCTCAGCAAGCTCAATCCTTCTCAGCGCCAGGCCGTAGAGCATTTTTGCGGCCCTTTGCTAGTAGTTGCAGGAGCCGGGTCGGGAAAAACGCGGGCGCTGACAGCTCGCATCGCCAACCTAATTTTGAACCGCCGAGTCGATCCGGGCAACATTTTGGCGGTGACCTTTACCAATAAGGCCGCTCGTGAAATGAAGGAGCGGATCGAAAAGCTGTTTGCTGAGCAAGAATCGCTCGCTCGTCACAGCAAGCCGCTGCATATGCTTTCCCAATATGAACAGGTGCAGCTGCGCTCATACGTCTATAAAAACTTTATCAAAGAGCTGTGGGTGGGCACGTTTCACGCGCTGTGCTCGCGAATTTTGCGCTTTGATATTGAAAAGTATCAAAGCCCCGATGGTCAAAGCTGGACTAAGTCTTTCTCTATTTTTGATGAGTCAGATGCTCAGAGCCTGGTTAAAAGCATCGTAATTGGGCAAATGAATTTAGACGATCGTAAGTTCAACCCGCGTTCGGTGCGATTTGCCATTAGCAATGCCAAAAATCAGGGGATGACGCCCGATGAGTATGAGGAGGCTAATCCTACGTTTAAGGGGCGGGCGATCGCTGAGGTATATCGCTACTACCAAAAAGGTCTTTCAGCCAATAACGCTCTGGACTTTGACGATCTAATCCGAATGCCCGTGCAGCTCTTTCGCCAAAATCCGCAGGTGTTGGACTATTGGCATCGCCGCTTTCGCCATATTTTGGTAGATGAATATCAAGACACCAACCGCACCCAATACGATCTCATCCAACTGCTAGCGACCAACGGTAAAGGCAATCAAAGCTTTGACGATTGGAACAATCGATCTGTGTTTGTCGTAGGCGACGCAGATCAAAGCATTTACTCCTTTCGCGCCGCAGATTTCACCATTCTCATGGGCTTTCAAAAAGAGTTTGGCGATGGCCTTGCCGACGAAGAGACTGACACGCTCGTCAAACTAGAAGAGAATTACCGATCTACCTCTAATATTTTAGAGGTTGCTAATCATTTAATTGAGAACAACACTGAGCGCATTGATAAGGTGTTGCGGGCCACCAGAGGCGAAGGCGACGCTATTTTTTGCCACAGGGCCGACAATGAAGCGATGGAGGCTGAGTACGTTGTCGGCCAGATTCGCGCGTTAGAAATAAAGAATCCAGAGCTTAACTGGAAAGACTTCGCTGTCCTTTACCGCACTAACGCACAGTCTCGGGCAATGGAGGAAGTGCTAACCCGATTTAGCATTCCTTATAAGGTGGTGGGCGGCCTGCGATTTTATGATCGCCGTGAGATCAAAGATGTTTTAGCCTATCTACGGCTAGCGGTGAACCCTGCTGATAGCGTTAGCCTAAAGCGAATTATCAACGTTCCTCGGCGCGGCATTGGGAAAACAACGCTGGATAATTTGGACAAGGCCGCCGCCGAGCTAGAGGTGCCGCTGTGGGACATTATTAAAGATGAAACGTCGCTTAAAACGCTGGCGGGGCGGGCGAGTAAGCGAGCGATCGCCTTCTCGCGCATGGTCAGCAGTTGGCAGGAAAGGGCCGAAACCGTTTCACCCACCGAGATTGTTCAAGAAGTGTTAGAGAACACAGGCTATTTAGAAGATCTCAAAAATAAAGGCACAGAAGAAGACCTTAACCGCATCGAAAACATTCAGGAACTCTACAGCGCCGTCATTCAGTTTGAAGAAGAAAACGAAGATGCCACGTTAAACACCTTTCTCGCGAGTGCGGCGCTTAACTCTGACAATGATCGAGACAACGATGAGAACAACCAGGTTACCCTAATGACGCTCCACGCTTCTAAAGGGTTAGAATTTCCCGTTGTTTTTCTTGTTGGGCTTGAGCAGGGGCTGTTTCCCAGCTTTCGCTCACTAGAAGATGCCGCTGCCATTGAAGAAGAGCGCCGTCTTTGCTATGTTGGCATTACCCGCGCCCAAGATAAGCTGTATCTCTCTCATGCCCGCGAGCGCCGCACCTATGGCCACATGCGAGAAGTCTCAACGCCCTCCATTTTCTTGGGCGAGCTGCCTCGCGACTACATCATGACAACAGTACCGAGCGCTCTGCCCGAGCGTTGGGCTAGCACCAACCGCGAAGCCAAACTCAAAAACCCACAGCCCAACCTCAACAAACCCGGCCCTCACGAAGATGACTGGAGCGTTGGCGCTTCGGTAAATCACAAGGCTTTTGGCGAAGGCAAGGTGACTCACATTTTTGGCGCAGGTAACAAGATTTGCCTAGCCATTCACTTTCCGGGCATTGGTAAAAAGATTATCGATCCTAGAACAACTACAATTGAGCGGCTAGGATAAAGGACGCACGCCCAAACAACAGCTCAGTGCATTAGGACGTTAGCAGGTACAACGAGTAAGCCCAAATGCATCTGTATACTTGCTATAGTCTCTCCTGTAGTCTTTCTTGGGTTAGCGGTTGTTCGTAAAGGCGTGTTTTATGCTGCCGCACCTGTTGCTGAGTTTGCCCAGTCTTTTGCCCAGGCCAAAATCTCATGCACATTCTCTATTGTTGCGGCCTCGGCGTAAAGTCGTAACACTGGCTCTGTGCCACTAAAGCGAATTAGCAGCCAGCTATTGTCTTCTAAGTTAAGCTTGTAGCCGTCAACCGTAAGGCAGTTGTTAACCTTGCGGCCAGCGACTACCTGCGGCGTCTCTGACTTTAGCGCATCCACTAGCTTGGCCCGTACTTCCATGTTGGCCAAGGGCAGATCAATTCGGTCATATGCTGAGCTAAATCCGGTTTGCTCCCGCAGCGCCTCATTTAGCTCGCCAAAGTCTTTGCCGCTTTGCACCACGGCTTCTAGCAAGTACAGCGCCGATAGCAGCGCATCTCGCTCAGGAATATGGTGCCCATAGCCAATGCCACCCGACTCTTCACCACCAATGAGCACGTCGGCTTCTAACATGCGATCAGCGATGTATTTGTAGCCAATCGCTGTTTCGTGCAGGGGCAGGTTGTACAGCTTAGCCAGGGCTGGAAACAGGTTAGAGCCGCTGATGGTTTTGACGACTTCGCCTTTCATGCCTCGGCGTAAGGTGAGGTGCTCCATCAAGATGGGAATGAGCACCTGAGAGCTAAGGAAGTTTGCATGGCCGTCCATGCCAGCAATGCGATCGCAGTCTCCATCAAAAATAAGTCCTACCGTCAAAGCGTCCGTCAAAGCGTCCGACTTGTTCTGCTTCACCGCCTCAAACAGCTTAGGAATATACTGCGGCAAAGGCTCTGGCGCACCCCCTTCAAACAACGGATCGGCCTCGCCATTAATTTCATACACATCGCGCTGCAATAGCCGCTGCAGGCCAGTTGCAGCCGCCCCATGCATCACCTCAGCGAAAACAGTCAGCTTGCCATCATCCAAAGCCTGACGAATCGCCTCAATATCCACCATAGACTGCAGCGCGGTGCAATAGCTCGGCCAGGGGTCAAAGTCGGTAATGCTGCCTGGGCTATCTGCTTTAGGCGCGTCCTGATTCAACCTATCTTCTACTTGCTGTGTCACCTGAGGCGGTACAGAACCGCCCAGAGCACTTTTCACCTTTAGTCCATTGTAGGCCGCCGGGTTGTGGCTCGCCGTAATCACAACCGCGCCCAGCGCCTTTTGATCGAACGCTGCCCAGCTAAACGCAGGCGTTGGCGCAAAGCTTACCGATAGCTGCACATCATAGCCCGCCGCCGCAATGCTTTCAGCCGCATAGCGAGCAAAGTCGGGTGATAAAAACCGTCGGTCGTAGCCTACAATCACCGTTTTACTGCCATTGCTGCCGTAGGTTTCTTCTAGTACCTGGGCTGCGATCGCTGCAACCCTGCCTACTCGCTCAAAGGTAAAGTCAGCCGCAATGATACCCCGCCAGCCGTCTGTACCAAATTTGATATCTTTATCCACGAACGTAGAGGGAGAGACTGAAGCCATAGTGAATAGTGCAGAATTTAGCAATAAGTATATAGAAGGAAGTCTACCGAGAAATGCCGATAAAATGCCAGTAGATCCAATTCAGCCTTTCAAGGCTTTTTCGCTATGATCGGGAGAAGTGGGCAATTTAATTTTTTATTTTGTGATAGCTTGGATAGTGCGATCGCTTGAGCGCTATGTAGCAGATGGAGCGATCGCCAACGGGATGTGGCGCAGTTTGGTAGCGCACTTCGTTCGGGACGAAGGGGCCGTGGGTTCGAATCCCGCCATCCCGATTTAGCTAAAACCTAATAGGCACAGGCTTTTCACCTTTTGCACAAACGCTTTCAAGCCCCTATCTATATCAGATGGGGGCTAACGAGGTTGGGTGCTTTCAGACGTTTTTAGCGCTAATATTGGTAGGAAATTGGTAGGAAATTGGGTAGGACGATGAATGAAGCATTGACT
>JBARVS010000420.1:0-9271 GCA_049646385.1 Phormidesmis sp.
GTAATCGACATCGCTTCATTCACCTGCTCTAGCTGACGAATCTCAACCAGCTCGCCCGGTAACATGGTCGTATCACCACCATCTTCCAAACGCGCCTTAGAGGTCATTTGACGCACAATTACCTCAATGTGCTTGTCCGAAATATCAACCCCTTGAGACTGATACACCGACTGCACCTCGTTCACTAAGAACGACTGCACCCGCTCTAGGCTGAGCATTGAAGCCTCATGGGTTCCTTTACTCTCGCGGTAATACTTAAAGAACACTTCCAGAATCTGGTGTGGATTAGAAGGGCCATCAGTTAGCGCTTCGCCTACATCTACCTTTTGCCCGTCAGAAACGATCAGGTTTTGTCCCGGCGTGACCGGATAATCAGTGACTACCCCGTCGCTTTCAACCACCTTAATCTCAACGGTTTCATCATCGGCATACACCACCTGGGCTATCCCTGGGCGTTCTGCTAAAAGGCAAGCCTCTTTTGGCTTACGACCCTCTAGCAGCTCTTCAATTCGAGGCAGGCCCTGAATAATATCACCCGTTTTAGCTCGCTCAAACACCAGCAGCACCAAGCCATCACCTCGCTGTACAAGGTCGCCGTTGTCGATGTGCAGCACCGCACCCGTAGATACCCGATAGGGACGGGCAATGCGCATCACGATTTGGTGCTCGCTGATCTCAACAACCTGGCCCGACTCTGCCGTTTTAATGCCTTCAGCAATCGGCGTATCATCTACGAGCAAGTCACCTTCAGAGACTAACGGCGGCGCACCTTGAGTATCTACCACCATTCGATCTGCCTCACGCACGACTAGCACGCGGCGAACTGACTCCATGTCTTCGCGAATGCCTCGAATTTCACCCGCTTCTTTACAGCGAATCTCGGTGCGGGCAATCACTGCGCCCGGTTCGATTTCATCGCCATCGTTCACGAGCAGGCGAGTGTTCGTACTGCCCTGCGTTTGATCGGCCTCGGTATCACGGCGCACGGTCAAGGTTTCTAGCACAACGAGCTGTAGTCGCTTAGCCGCGTCCTCCTCTTCGCTATCGGCCTGTAGCTCAATATCAGCCGTGAGCTGAGTGTTGCCTTCTTCGATGTCAAGCACTAGCTGGGTGCGCAAAATCTCCAAGCCATCAACCGACTTAACGCGCTCACCATCTTTATAAATTAGGCGCTGCACGGCGCGCAGGCTAATCGTCTTGTCTTCACTGTCGCTGACCGAAAGCTGACTGGGCACTGAGGCTTCGTCAGGCACCTGAAACTCTTGCACAGGTCGCAAAAGCAGGGCCGAACCTTCGGGAGTTTCAATGAATTCTACATAGCGCAAAGCGTCAGCAATCACACCTGGAATCACCTCTTCACCAGCGTTGACAATCGTTTCATTTTTGGCGCTGGCCAGGTCTGGATCGTCCACCATGTGAATATCACCTGGGCGAATGACGACCTCACGTAAGATGTCGTTTTTCTGTGTAACATCTACGACGCCGCTGGTCTGACAGAAAATGTCTTTGACGACTTCGGTGCCCGCTTCAATGTATTGACCGCTCTCTACCATCAGCAAGGAGATGTCTTTGTTGACTTCATGCGCTTCTGCTGGAATCCAGAGCAGGGTGCCGCCCTTGATGACTTCGTAGCCATTTTTCGCTTTGCCGCGCTTGGCAACTTCTACGCCTGCGAATTTGATAATACCGCCGGTTTGCGTGCGAAAGGTGTCATCTACTAGCTCAGCGACTACCTGACCGCTGGTAACTTTTGTACCGGGAATTGCGTTCAGTGAGAACTTCTGCCCAGTAGAGGTTTTAAGAAAGTAATGCTCACGACCTTGGCCGCTTTCTACTTCTACTTCGGACTGGTCAAGCAGCACCGAGGCTGTGATGATCTCGACTTCCCGGCCTCCTTTACCGTCGTTGGAGGTATCGGTGAGTCTAACGATGCCACCGCGCTCGGTGATGATTTTGGTTTCAGCCAGGACGCCTTCGGCTTGAACGCGATCGCCGTTTTTCACTACTGGCTCGGCCCCCGGCGGCAGGTTATACACCTCGCCCGAAAGCACCCAAATCAGGCCACCGCGCTGCGCTAAGCGGGTCATATTGCCCTGGCGGTCGGTTTTTTCCTCCTGTATCAGACCGTCAAAGAGCACCTCACCTGATAAATCAGAGGTCACGTCTTTGCTGGCTTTTTCAGTTACCTTACGAACTCGGCTAGTGTTCGGTGTCTCAGCGATCAGGTCGCCTTTTTTCAGCTCATCGCCTTCTTTAGCGAACAAAATCGTACCCTGCGGCAGGGAAATAGAATATTCCTTACCGTTCGTTTCCTGAGAAATTTGGTTATTTGACTCCATCAGCAGCGCGTCTTCACCATGGCGCGTGCGGAAGGGGCGCGTGCGCATCCCTTGAGGAATGTGAATGGTGCCTACTCGCTTGGCGCGAATTTGCGGCGCTAGCTCACCTGTAAAGGTTCCTCCCGTGTGAAAGGTACGCATTGTGAGCTGAGTACCCGGTTCCCCAATCGATTGAGCCGCGATAATGCCGACCGCTTCGCCCAAGTCCACCATGTGGGAGTGGGCCAAGCTCCAGCCATAGCAGTGCTGGCATACCGAGCGAGCTGCCTCACAGGTGAGCGCAGAGCGGGCCTTGACTTCTTTAATTTTGGCCTCACCGATGGCCTGAGCAATATCGTCAGTAATGGCTTGATTACGCGCAACGATAATTTCACCGGTTTTAGGATGCTTTACATCTTCAGCCAGCACCCGACCGAGCAGGCGATCCTTTAAAGGAATCAGCACCCGCTCACCGTCAGTCATAGGACGAACGGGAAGGTAGCGATCAGTGCCACAGTCGATTTCGCGCACGATTACATCTTGCGAAACATCGACTAAGCGGCGAGTGAGATAGCCCGAGTCAGCCGTTCGCAGGGCGGTATCGACTAAGCCTTTGCGCGCTCCGTAGGACGAAATGATGTACTCAGTTACCGTTAGCCCTTCTCGAAAGTTAGTTTTAATCGGCAGGTCAATAATTTCCCCCTGTGGGTTGGCCATCAGGCCGCGCATCCCTACGAGCTGACGCACCTGAGAGATGTTCCCTCTAGCGCCCGAGTTAGACATCATGTATACGGAGTTGAGCGGGTTATTGTCGCGGAAGTTTTCCACTACCTTGTCTTTAAGGTGCTCGCTAGTCTCGTTCCAGGTGTCAATCACCTTTTGGAAACGCTCAACTTCGGTGATTTCGCCTCGGGTGTAGCGCTCTTCAGTATCGCGAATTTCGGTCTCTGCGACTTCTAGCATCGCTTTCTTGCTGGGCGGTACTTCTAGGTCGTCTACGCTAATAGATACGCCAGCTTTGGTCGCGTACTTAAAGCCTAAGCTTTTAATCTCATCAGCCATCTGAGCTGTGCGGGCAGTGCCGTAATGCTCAAACGACCACGAAACCAAGTTTTTTAGCTGCTTTTTATCAATGACTCGGTTGCGAAATACAGCGGGTCTCGATTCGCCTTGCTCTGCCATGTGTTTCTTTGCCCTTGAACGCTTTGGTGCTGATCTGATTCGATGTGTCTGATGGGTTCGTTGGGGCTGCTATGGTTGCAGCCCTCTTAGGTTCCGTTCGTTTGTGTGTTGGGTCGTCTATTCAGCTAGTGCGCCTAATACCGCATGGTTGTAAATAATTCGACCCGGCGTGGTTTTTACATACTGAGAAATGACGTTTCCCGACTCGTCTTCTCTGACCCGGCGGAACTTGTAGAGCTTGGTCGTCATGCCGCCCTCGTCAGTCGTCACCTCTTTGGGCTCGCTGTCGTCCTCGTCATTTTCTACGTCGCCCTCAAAGCGCAGCCATACTAAGGCATGTAGGTCTACGTTGCCTTGCTCGTAGGCGGCGATCGCATCCTCCATATTCGCAAAGTAACGCCCCGCCCCTTCCTGCTTACCGGGATTGTCCGCCGTCAGGTAATAGCAGCCCAGCACCATATCCTGACTCGGTGTGATAATAGGCCGACCTGTCGCAGGCGACAAAATATTATTCGAGGCCAGCATCAGCAGCCGCGCCTCCGCCTGCGCTTCCAACGAGAGGGGCACGTGCACCGCCATCTGGTCACCGTCAAAGTCAGCGTTAAAGGCCGGACACACCAGCGGGTGCAGTTGAATGGCTCGGCCTTCTACCATAATGGGCTCAAAAGCTTGAATGCCCAAACGGTGCAGCGTCGGCGCTCGGTTCAGCATCACCGGATGGCTCTCAATCACCTCTTCGAGCACTTCCCACACGCTGGGATCATTGCGCTGAATTAGCTTTTTCGCAGCCTTAATGTTGTTCACCAAGCCCTGACGAATCAGACGATGAATCACAAACGGCTGAAACAGCTCAATCGCCATCTCGCGCGGCAGTCCGCACTGATGAATCTTCAGATTTGGGCCAACTACAATCACCGAACGGCCCGAGTAGTCCACTCGCTTACCCAGCAAGTTCTGGCGGAATCTACCCTGCTTGCCCTCAATAATGTCTGACAGTGACTTCAGCGGTCGGTTATTTGCCCCCACCACCGTCCGACCCCGACGACCGTTATCAATCAAAGCATCTACGGCTTCTTGGAGCATCCGTTTTTCGTTACGGACAATAATTTCAGGTGCCAAGATCTCTTGCAGTCGGGCCAGTCGGTTATTCCGATTAATCACCCGGCGATACAAGTCGTTTAGGTCAGAAGTCGCAAAGCGGCCACCGTCTAACTGCACCATGGGGCGCAAGTCTGGTGGAATCACCGGAATAACATCTAGCACCATCCACTCGGGCTTAGAGCCCGTCGCAATAAAGTTATCAATCACCCGCAGACGCTTAATCAGCTTGGCTCTTTTTTGCCCTTTCGAGGTTGCAATCGTTTCTCTAAGCTGCTCAGCGGTCTCTTCTAACTGCAAATCTTCCAGCAGCCGCTTAAGCGCTTCAGCCCCAATGCCCACCTCAATACCAGCAAGCTGAGAATCCTCGTCATAGAGCTGATCCTCAATCTCCATCCACTGATCTTCACTCAGCAGTTGCTTGTAGGCAAGGTTGTCAGCATTACCTGGATCGAGCACAACGTAGGCGTTAAAGTACACAATTTGCTCAACGTCGCGCAGCGGCATATCCAGCAAAATTGCAATGTAGCTAGGAATGCCCTTCAGATACCAAACGTGAGCAACGGGTGCAGCTAGCTTAATAAAGCCCATGCGGTGACGACGCACCCGCGACTCGGTAACTTCTACTCCGCAACGCTCACACACAATGCCGCGATGCCGAACCCGCTTGTATTTGCCGCAGTGACACTCCCAATCTTTCGCAGGGCCAAAAATTCGCTCGCAAAAGAGCCCATCCATCTCTGGCTTCAGCGTTCTGTAGTTGATTGTCTCTGGCTTGGTGACTTCGCCAACTACCGTACCGTTGGGTAGCGTCCGCTCCCCCCAGTCTCGAATTCGCTCTGGCGATGCAATTCCAATCTTTACATAGTCAAACCGCTGTTCTACTTTCGGCATCCTTTGTTTCTTCCCTTACAACTTATATATGAGGCTATGAGGCGTAATGCTTCTTTGAGATGGCTTACCTGTAAGAGAGCCGCTCATAATACGCAGGCGACTCTCTGTAGCTGATGTTTTACAGCCAAGCTAACCAATGGCTATTCTGGCGAATCGTCGTACGAACCGACGCCTGAGCCTAAAGCGGAATTTGAAACGCTCCCAACAGCCGAACCCAAAGGTGCTACCGCTGCACCTGCTGCACCCGCCGTTCCCATTGGCTCTTCTCTAGAAACCGACTCATAGGTAGGTCTCGAAGGCGTTCTGCGATTGCCGACATCAGCCATTAGGTCTACTTCACTGTCGCGGCTCGTTCCGTCTTCTTGAGTTTCTAGCTTATGCACGGCAATATCTAGGCAAAGCGACTGAAGCTCTCGCATCAGCACTTTGAACGACTCCGGCGTACCCGGACGAGGAATCGCCTTGCCCTTAACGATCGCATTGAGCGCTTCATTACGACCCTGCATATCATCAGACTTCACTGTCAGCAGTTCCTGCAGGGTATAGGCCGCGCCAAATGCCTCTAGCGCCCACACTTCCATTTCACCACAGCGCTGACCGCCCTGCTGAGCTTTACCACCCAGCGGCTGCTGCGTTACCAGCGAGTAAGGCCCGGTGGAGCGAGCGTGAATTTTGTCATCCACCAAGTGCACCAGCTTCAGCATATATGATTGCCCTACCGTCACTTCCTGGTCAAAAGGCTCACCTGTACGACCATCATAGAGCTGGATTTTGCCGGGATTATCCGGGTTAAATATCCAGTCTTTGCCAGTAGCTTCCCGCGCTTCGGCCAGCTTTCCATGAGTTGTTTCTAAGGAAGCTTCTTCGCCATACATCTCATCAAATGGCGTAACCTTAAAGCGAGCATCTAGGTTATGGCCGGCCCACCCTAGCAAGCACTCAAATACCTGACCTACGTTCATGCGTGAAGGCACACCCAGCGGATTAAGCACGATATCAATCGGCGTACCGTCCGGCGTATAAGGCATATCTTCCACTGGCAAAATTCGAGAGATAATACCCTTGTTGCCGTGGCGACCTGCCATTTTGTCACCGACTTGAATCTTGCGCTTTTGGGCAACGTACACCCGCACAACCATGTTGGCACCGGGCGGCAGCTCGTCACCCTGCTCACGAGTAAATACCCGCACGTCAACTACACGGCCTTTTTCACCGTTAGGTACGCGCAGCGAGTTATCGCGAACGTCTCGCGCTTTCTCTCCGAAAATAGCTCTAAGCAGTTTCTCTTCAGGCGGCTGGTCAGATTCACCCTTCGGCGTTACCTTACCCACCAAAATTTCACCAGAGCTAACCCAGGCACCCACGCGAATAATGCCAGTTTCATCCAGCTGACGCAGCGCATCTTCACCCACGTTCGGGATTTCGCGCGTGATTTCTTCTGGGCCGAGCTTAGTTTGGCGCGCCTCGATCTCATATTTTTCGATATGAATAGAGGTGTAAACATCCTCATACACCAACCGCTCGCTGAGCAGAATAGCGTCCTCGTAGTTATAGCCCTCCCAAGGCATGTAGGTAATAAGCACGTTTTGACCCAGGGCAATTTCGCCGCCTTCAGTCGCAGAACCGTCCGCCATCACCTGACCTGCTACAACCTTATCGCCTTCGTGAATTAAAGGTCGCTGGTTGAGGCAAGTGTCCTGGTTAGAGCGCTGATACTTTTGCAGCTCATAAGTATGCGTATTCCCTTCGGAATCGCGCACCTTAATCCAATTGGCGTCTAGGTAGCTCACTACGCCATCCGTGCGGCTAATAATTACCATGCCGGAGTCACGAGCGGCCTGCGCTTCGAGCCCAGTGCCGACTAGCGCCCGCTCGGGTCGCAGCAAGGGAACCGCCTGACGCTGCATGTTTGAGCCCATCAGCGCTCGGTTAGCATCGTCGTGCTCTAAGAAAGGAATCAGTGAGGTTGCTACCGAAATAATTTGTACGGGTGAAACAGCAACATAGTCCACCTCTTTGGGGGTCGTCACTGTAAAGTCTTGGCGATAGCGCACTGGTACTGTCTCGCCCAGGATATTGTTATTGGTATCAATAGGCACATCGCCTGGAGCAACCCGCAAATCATCCTCTTCGTCAGCGGTCATGTATACCGCCGGGTTGTCCTTAATAATTTGCCCATTTACAACTGGGAAAAACGGCGTTTCGATGAAGCCAAAGTCGTTTACACGAGCATGGGTTGCCAGCGAGCCAATTAAGCCTGCGTTTGGGCCTTCTGGGGTCTCGATGGGGCAGATGCGGCCATGGTGAGAAGGATGAATGTCACGGACTGCAAAGCCTGCTCGCTCACGGGTGAGCCCGCCTGGGCCAAGCGCGCTGATTCGGCGCTTGTGGGTCAGCTCCGCTAGCGGGTTGGTTTGATCCATAAACTGGGAGAGCTGACTAGAGCCAAAAAACTCTTTTATTGCGGCAACCAGTGGCTTGGGGTTCACTAAAGATGCTGGCGTCAGAGAGTCGGCGTCAGAGACGGTCATCCGCTCACGAATAATTCGCTCTAACCGATTCAAACCCACTCGCACCTGGTTTTGCAATAGCTCGCCGACTGAGCGCACCCGGCGGTTGCCCAAGTGGTCAATATCGTCGGGATTACCAATGTCAAATTCTAAGTTGATCAAGTAGTCAATAGCGGCCACAATGTCTTGGGGCGTGAGCACCCGCGTGGCTTCAGGAATATTGAGCCGCAGCTTGCGGTTGAGCTTATGACGACCTACTTTGCCTAGGTCGTACCGTTTGGGATCAAAAAAGCGCGAGTCGAGCAGTTGCTGACCGCCGTTGACAGTTGGCGGCTCACCAGGACGCAGCTTGCGGTACAGCTCTAGCAGAGCCTCTTCTTCGCTGAACTGGCCTTCTTTTTCAATAGTTTTCTGAAAGTATTCAGGGTGACGCAATGAGTCAAAAATTTCGCTGTCGCTGAGGCCCAGCGCCTTAAGCAATACCTGGGCAGAGAGCTTGCGGGTTTTGTCAATGCGAACCCAAACTAGGTCGTTCTTGTCGGTTTCAAACTTCAGCCATGCGCCCCGGTTGGGGATCAAGTTGGCGGTGTAAGTACGGCGACCGTGCTTGTCGGTTTCGGCCTTGTAGTACACGCCAGGGCTGCGAACAATTTGGTTCACAATCACGCGCTCAGCGCCGTTGATGATGAAGGTGCCGCGGTCAGTCATTAGCGGCAAGTCGCCGATGAAGACTTCTTGCTCTTTGATCTCGCCCGTTTCCTTGTTGATTAGACGGGTGGGGACGTACATTTGTACTGAGTAAGTGCTGTCGCGCCGCTTGGCTTCGTCTACCATGTATTTGGGCGCTTTAAGGCGGTAGTCTCGGCCCAGGAAATGCAGCTCTAGCTTGCCAGTGTAGTCAGTAATGGGCGAGAAGCTCTCTAGCTCCTCAACGAGTCCTTCTGATAGAAACCATCGGAAGCTTGCCCGCTGAATTTCAACGAGATCGGGCAGGAGATGAACAGGAGGAGCCTGGTTGACGGCAGGTGCGTCAGTTGTTTGAACAGTATCAAGCATAGCAAGGGTAGAGTCAGTCATTCGTTTCCTCAAAGTCGCGCCGAGCAGGGCAAACGTTTAGACAGCAGGGTTTTGCAGGAGAAGCACATGCTTAGCTTAAAAGAGCATTAGCAGGCAAGCAAAGGGTAAAAGTGTGGGTATAGAAGTTCACAGGATAGATGTTGCGTTGAACGTTGGCAGAGTCGCTTTATCTGATTCTGAGGCTTTCTAACG
>JBARVS010000421.1:0-3409 GCA_049646385.1 Phormidesmis sp.
TTGGGTAAACCAATTCAGCATCAGAAGGTTGCTAAGGTACTCAAAAAGCATCTTCGCTGTGTAGAAACGGGCAAACTCAGGCCGCAGCAACAAGGTGCTATTTCTTCTCGATAGCCTTTTGTTCTAATACCTTGTCCCACCGCTTTAGCTCAGCCTCGTTCCGTCCTCCTAATTATCTATCCCCAAATAAAAATTCATGGCAACCGCTCTTATCGTAGAAGACAGCATTACTGATAGAAACTTACTCACTCGCTATTTGCAACAGTCTGGCATCACCGTCACCAGTGCTCAAAGCAGCGAAGAAGCCCTAAAAATGCTTCAATCAACGCCGCCAGATCTCGTATTTTTAGACGTTGTTTTACCAGGGCAAAGCGGTTTTGAGTTCTGTCGCGATCTCAAAACTAACGAACACACTCAAAACATTCCTGTAGTCATCTGTTCTACCAAGGGCACCGAAGCCGATAAGCTTTGGGGCTCTATGTTAGGCGCAGATGCCTACCTTACCAAGCCCGTTAATCAGCAGCAGCTCAGCCAAACAATTGAGCAACTGATTGCTGTAAGCCCCAACGCATAAGCAAGCCAATAAAACTATCTACCATGCTACTAACAACAAATGAGCCAATAACCCAACGTCTCGACTCAGCGTCAGATCACATCGAGGCAAGACGAGATCCGCTTGGATTAACGCCGCTGCCCGCTGATAATCGTAGGCGCTACCTGCGCTTTATACTGTCACAAAAAAACGAGGCTCTGCTACCACTCAATGAAATTGTAGAAGTCTTACAGCTTGCGC
This sequence comes from Phormidesmis sp., assembly GCA_049646385.1. Lineage (GTDB taxonomy): Bacteria > Cyanobacteriota > Cyanobacteriia > Phormidesmidales > Phormidesmidaceae > Phormidesmis. The sequence continues at coordinate 794 of JBARVS010000421.1, forward strand.
TAGAAGATATTTTTCCAGTACCTGACATGCCAAGCTGCATCTTAGGTGTGTGTAGTTGGCAGGGCGAGACGCTTTGGTTAGTTGATCTGAACCATCTTGTTGGTTATGTCCCTCTTTGCCAGCAGTCTCAGCTGATAGCTTCTCCGGTTGTGATTGTCGTTCAATCAGCCGATCATTCGCTGGGTTTGGTTGTTGAACAAGTCGGCGATGTTGAGCTGTTTGACGAAGCCAAAATTCATATGGAACCAGGACTATGCTCGCCAAGCTTAGAACCGTTCATATCAGGCTTTGGCCCTCAGCAAAGCGGCACCGTGCTGAACATCGGCAGCATCGTCAACTCACCGCTCTGGCAGTCTCATCGCTAGTCTGAACCCCAATTTATTTAGTGAACCCCGCCTCATCATCGCTCTTATCCAAATTACCGACCCACTCAGTCAACTGAGTATTTACCATGACAACAACCAACGCTTCCCGCAACGGCTCCGGACAAGTTCATAACCTAGAGCAAGCCTTTGACCAAGATCTTGAAAACGATACTGAAGGCACTAGCGCAGAACTTATTCTCTCAGAAGATGATACAGCTTCCGAATCAAATGCTAACACGCTAGTTTCTTTAGAGTCAGCATTAGCTCAGCCTACACAAGGGTTATCGGTTCGTGCAGATAGCGCGCTGCCTAAAATCTCGGGTAAGAGAGCCTTTGGGATTGCTAATCGCATGTCCAAGGCAACTACGTTAGAAAATCTGTATCAAATTACGGTTACTGAGCTGCGTAAGCGATTTGGGTGCGATCGCGTCCTCATCTATCAATTTCAGTCATTGGTAGAAGGCACCGTCATCGCCGAATCTATCACAGCAGGCTACACTCCTGCCCTGGGCGAAACTCTCAATGCCATTGCTTTTGGCGCAAGTCGTCCACAAGACTATCAAACTGAGTCGGCCATTTCAATTAGCGATGCTAACGAAGAAGCCGTTTCGCCTCATCAAGCGCAGCTCTTTCAGCGTTTTCAGGTGCGCTCTAGCTTAAGCCTACCTATCTTTTTGGAAGATCAGCTATGGGGATTGATGATCGTGCAGCAGTGCTCCGAAGTAAAAAACTGGAAAGAGCGTGAAATTGGTCTGCTTTATCAGGTCAGCACAGAACTTACCCTTAAGCTTCAGTCATACGAGCTTCAGCAAAAATCTCAAAAAGAAATTGCCCGTGGCGAAACTCTCGCCAACATTATTCAGAATATCCGTACAGTCTCTGACCTCGATCAAATTTTTACTTCTACAACCAAGAGCCTACGCAGCTTCCTCAAGGCTGACCGGGTTGCCATTTTTCAATTTACGCCCAACAGCAATCACAGCAGCGGTGAGGTCGTTGTAGAGAGCGTCGATCCTAGCTTTGTATCTGCTAAAGAAGTCACGGTTGAAGATCACTGCTTTAGCGACCAAATGGCAGAAGCCTATCGTCGCGGCAGGGTTTCGACCACTAATGACATTTACGGTGAAGGATTGCCCGAATGCCACATTGATATTCTCGCGCAGTTTCAGGTACGGGCTAACTTGGTAGTGCCATTACTCAAAGAAAATAAGCTCTGGGGCCTTTTCTGCATTCACCAATGCAGCGGCCCGCGTCAGTGGCAGGCAGTAGAAGTCGCCTTTGTGCAGCGAGTTGCCGCCCAGCTCGATTTGGCCATGCAGCAGGCAGAATATCTCAATCAGGTGCAGCAGAAAACTCAGCAGCTCGAAGCTTCTGTCGAGAAAGAACAGCTCATCACAAAAATCACAGAGCGCTTGCGCAACACTAGCGATCTTTCCAAAACGCTGAAGTCTACGGTACAGGACATTCGCCAGCTCATGAATGCTGATCGAGTGGGCCTGTTTCAGTTTGACGCCGAGAAAAACTACAGCGTTGGGGAGTTCGTCGTTGAAGATGTTGCAGCGGGCGTTCGCTCGGCCATGTCCGCGCAGGTTCAAGACCACTGCTTTGCCGAAGACCAAGCAGAGAACTATCGCAAAGGTCGTTACTGGGTGGTAAATGATGTTAACGCGGTTGACTTTCCTGACTGCCTCGTTGAACTTCTCTCTCAGTTGCAGGTCAAAGCTAGCATTGTTGTACCCCTGCTCAAAGGCGAAATACTTTGGGGCTTGTTTGCCATTCATCAGTGTCAAGGGCCGCGCGAATGGCAAGAAGCCGACGTACAGTTTGCCCATCGCATTGGCGCTCAGCTAAATATAGCCCTGCAGCAGGCTGACTACCTCAATCAGGTGCAAGAGAAAACCGCCAAGCTTACCGAAACCGCTGATAGAGAAAAGGCTTCTAAAGAGCTGTTGCAACAGCAGGTGATTGCCCTTTTGAAGGCAGTTGGCCCAGCGCTGCAGGGTGATTTAACCGTGCGAGCTGCGGTGAGTGATACAGAAGTGGGCACCGTTGCCAGCGCTTACAACACGACGCTGCAAAGCCTGCAAAAAATCGTTTTGCAGGTTCAAGCTGCGGCTAATCAGGTGGGTGAGACTTCTAAGCTTAGCGAAACTTCTGCGGTATCGGTCAATCGGCAGGCGCAGCAGCAGGCCGAAGCCCTCGCACAAGCTCTAACCCGCGTGCAAAAGATGGCAGGATCTACCGAGGCAGT
>JBARVS010000422.1:0-1989 GCA_049646385.1 Phormidesmis sp.
GGAATGGGAATGGGGATCACCAGCTTGGCTTTATCCTGGCGCTACAAAATGCCCGTAGTAACCGCTTGGTCTACGCCAGGTGCGGCCTTGCTGATTCCAGCAGCAGTGGGCGTTTCGATGCCAGAGGCGATAGGTGCTTTCTTAATTTGCGCAGTGTTGATTACGGTTTGCGGATTTACGGGTTGGTTTGAGCGGGCGATGAACTTGATTCCACTGCCTTTGGCCTCAGCGATGCTAGCGGGCATACTTTTGCGCTTTGGGCTAAATGTGTTTGTGGCGATGCAAACTCAGTTCGTGATAACGTTTGCAATGTTTTGCTTGTATTTAGTAATGCACCAGATGCTGCCCAGATACGCGGTTTTATCAGCGCTGGTGCTAGGCATTTTAATTGCAGGCGCACGCGGGTTGCTTCAGCTTGACGTAGTGCAGTGGCAGCTTGCTCAGCCTATTTTTACGATGCCGCAGTTTTCCGTATCTGCAACGGTTGGCATTGCGCTGCCTTTGTTCGTTGTGACTATGGCCTCTCAAAATGTGCCTGGAGTGGCGACTATCAGGGCGTTTGGCTACGACACGCCGATCTCTCCTCTAATTGGATGGAAGGGCGTAGCGACTTTACTACTAGCGCCTTTTGGAGCATTTGCCATTAACTTAGCGGCGATTACGGCGGCGATTTCAATGGGGCGAGAAGCGCATGAAGACCCCGATAAGCGATATGTGGCCGCGATCGCCGTCGGCATTTTCTATATCCTCATCGGCATCTTTGGCGCAACCGTTGGCTCTCTATTTGCCGCACTGCCTGAGGAGTTGATTTTGGCGATCGCAGGCTTAGCCTTACTCGGCACCATCGGCAAAGGCTTAGCTGTCGCCCTAACAGGCGAAAAAGACAGAGAAGCCGCGCTGATCACCTTTTTAGTGACGGCCTCAGGCATGACGCTATTCGGCATCGGCTCAGCATTTTGGGGACTTGTCGCGGGTGGATTAGCGGGTGCGATCGCTCAGTTCGCAAGCCCTAAAAAGCCCTAGCCACATAGCCTCATCATCTAGCGCACCTGCTTTCTCAACGCCTCAATAATCTGACTATTCGCCTTTGGGAACGGATAGTCGTCAATGTTCTCTAAGGTGACCCACTTTACCTCATCGCATTCAATCGGCTGCGGCTCGCCACTGAGGTGCTTACAGTTAAATACATTGAGGGTAACTTTGAAATGAGTGTAGGCATGTTCGATGGTGATGAGCCTCTCTTGCACCGCAATCTCAATGCCTAACTCCTCTGCGATCTCGCGCTTAACGCATTCTTCCACGCTTTCACCGGGCTCAATTTTCCCGCCAGGGAATTCCCACAGGCCGCCGAGCAGCCCTTCCTGCCTGCGACGGTCAATCAAAATATTGCCTTGCTCGTCGGTAATGACGGCAACACCGATTTGCTTGTGCGGCAGGGGCGATCGCGCTTGAGTCATAGGAAAGTCGTTAACGGCATTTTGATTGTACGCTGCGCAGTGAGCTTGCCAAGGGCAAAGCAGGCAGGCAGGATTATGCCGAGTGCAAAGGGTTGCGCCTAAGTCCATGATGGCTTGGTTGAAGTCTCTAGGATGCTGAGGATCTAGCAGTTGTTCAGAAACTTTCCATAGCTGATTTAGAGCTTTATTCGGTATGGCAGGAAAAGCGACGAGGCGGGCAATTACTCGCTTAACGTTGCCGTCGAGTATCGGCGTCGGAAGGTTGAAAGCGCCGCTGAGGATGCCACCTGCGGTGGTGCGACCGATGCCTTTGAGGGCGATCGCCTCATCCAAACTTTGCGGAAAGTGCCCCTGATGCACGACTACCACCTGCTGAGCCGCCTTATGCAAGTTTCTCGCTCGGGCATAATAGCCCAGCCCTTCCCACAGCTTCAGCACCTGCTGCTGCTCAGCATTTGCCAATACCGCCACCGTTGGAAACGCCTTCAGCCAGCGCTCATAGTAAGGTATGACCGTTTTAACCTGAGTTTGC
>JBARVS010000423.1:0-2452 GCA_049646385.1 Phormidesmis sp.
TTTTAATATCACTTTAGGAATTTAAGTACATGACGGAGGCAGAGGGTGCTGCAAGGCTTGCTTCAGATGATCTTGGTAGCGATCGCCCACGCCCAGCATCAACAGATCCAGCATCAACAGACCTAGCGCTAAGCGATCACCGACTCAAAACGCTGCACAGGCTTTTTGCAAATACAGCAAAAGCGTCGTTGATTGAACCAGTCACTCAGGCGATCGGTTCAGCTCTATCTACCAATCTGCAAGATATTCCGTTTGCGCTTTTGTATCTGCCCGCAAAAGAGAGCGCCAAAGCTGCGACAGAAGATGCCACAGAAGCCGTAAAAGAAGCCGCAAAAGAAGGCAGTACGCAGGTTGAATTAGCGCTCTCAGTTGGGATTGAGCCAAAGACAGCCGTAAGCCCAATGCGGCTAGATCTCGATCAAAATAGCGTGATCTGGCCGTTCAAAAAAGTTTCTCAGGCGAAGCAATCTGAGGTCGTGAGCCATTTAGGTGAGGCGCTCAGCGGCTTGACGGCCAGCGGCGACAAACCGCCCTCAGCAGCTAGGGTAATGCCGCTGTCACTGCCGGGGCAGCAGCCCTCAACAATTTTTTTAGTGTTAGGCATTAACCCTCAGCAGCCTTTTGATGACGACTATCGAGATTTTTTTGACCTAATTGCCAGCCAGGTGCTGCATTCCATCGCAGATGCCATTGACTATGAGGCTCAGCAAAAGCTACAAAAAGCGCGTCAGGCAGCGACGGAAAATGAGCGATCGCTTCGCCTATCCGTAGAGCACTCTCAGCAGCAGGTCGACACCATTTTAGAGAGCATCAGCGATGCCTTTGTCTCTTTTGACTATCAGTGGCGCTATACCTACGTCAACAACAAAGCCACCCAGCTACTGCAAAAAAGTCGCGCAGAACTCATCGGCAAACACATTTGGGAAGATGTGTTCCCTGAGCGCATAGGGGCACCCGTATATACTGAGCTTCAGCGCGTTATGCGCGAGCAGCAGCCCGCTGTGTTCGAGATATTTGATCCCACCATAGAAGTATGGGTTGAAGCCCATGCCTATCCAACTGAGGATGAGGTGGCGGTTTATTTTCACGATATTACCGATCGCAAAAACAGCGAATTTCAGCTTCAGCAGTCCGAAGCGCGGCTGCGAGAAACAACCGTACAGCTAGAAGCCGCGTTAGAAGCAGGGGCCGTTTATACCTGGCGCTGGGATATCGCTAGCGATCGCCTCATTGTTAACGCACCTTTTGCCCAACTGTTCGCAGTAGATACCGATCTGGCAACCACGGTAGGGCTTCCCCTGGAGGACTTTATCGCTTCTATCCATGCGGATGATCGAGCTGACGTGGCGGCGCGGGTAGAGCGGGCGATCGCCACAGGCGCAGACTATTCGGCTGAATATCGAGTGCACACGGCGAGCGGCGAAGAAAGGTGGCTAACCGCCAGAGGCAAAGTAATGTACGACTTTGCAGGTCAGCCGATCTCCTTTCCAGGGGCCATCGTTGACATTACCGAGCGCAAACGCACAGAAGTCATCCTTCGAGAGAAAGAACAAACCCTGAGCGCCGTTTTTGACCAGGCTTTTCAGCTTATTGGTCAGCTCACGCCGCAGGGCATCGTACTCAATGTTAATCAAATTGTCCTACAGCTAGTAGGTGCCTCTAAGGAAAGTATCTGCGGTCAATACTTTTGGGATACGCCCTGGTGGAGCCACGACACAGCCCTGCAAGCAAAGCTAAGGCGCTCTATTGCGCAGGCCAACCAGGGAGAATTTATTCGCTACGAGGCAGATTTTCCGGGATCTAATGGCGACTTAATAACCATAGATTTTTCGCTGAAGCCAGTGATGAACGATGCGGGTGAGGTGATGCTGCTGATTGCAGAAGGGCGAGACATCACCGAGCGCAAGCAAATTGAGGCCGAGCGCGACGGGCTGCTGCAAGAGGCCCAGGCCGCTCGCGAAGTTGCTGAGGCAGCCAATCGCGTTAAAGACGAGTTTTTGGCGGTGGTTTCTCACGAGCTGCGAACCCCGCTAAACCCTATTTTGGGCTGGTCGCAAATGCTGCGAAAGCGTCAGCTTGGCCCCGAAAAGGTAGACTATGCCCTTGCGACTATCGAGCGCAACGCCAGAATTCAAGCCCAGCTTATTAATGACTTGCTAGACGTCTCTCGAATTTTGAGAGGTAAGCTGAGCCTAGAGGCCATGCCAGTTGACCTGGTGAGCGTTATTGACATGGCAGCAGAAACCGTATGGCTAGCCGCCGCCGCCAAATCCATTCAGATAGAGGCCGATCTTGACCCTTCAGTGGGGCCGATTTCAGGCGATGCCAGTCGGCTTCAGCAGGTGATTTGGAATTTGCTCTCTAATGCCATTAAGTTCACGCCGGACGGCGGGCGGGCCACCATTCGCCTAACGCAGGTTGAAAATCGGGCAAAAATTACCGTCAGCGATAC
>JBARVS010000424.1:0-2652 GCA_049646385.1 Phormidesmis sp.
GTGCCTGATGCCGCACTGCTTCTAACAGATGACGAGTGCCCTCACCGTTAACCGCCATACCCAGGTCAAAATTAGCCTCCGCTTGGCCGCTCACCACCGCCGCCAAATGATAAATTGCCGTGAGTTCTGCGCTCATTAGGTCTTTAACAGCTTTCACGTCAGTGAGATCGGCCTTTACATAAGTGACTCTACGATCTTTCAATAAAATAGATAGAGTGGTAGGCTCAACAACATCAGCAAGGATGAGAGCTTGCAGGCGAGCGTCTTTCAAAAGCTGTTGGGCAAGCCGCTGCCCTAAAAAACCTGCGCCGCCAGTGATCAAAATTTGCATAAAGAAGCTAGATAGGATGATTAAAAGGCCATCTGGAGATGGGCCTGATTAATTGTCTATTAATAGTTGAGTTTGTGAAGCACTCTCTAAATCTGTGCGATCGCGAGCTGGTAAGCCGCATCCGCCGCCCGCTCCTCATAATAGATAATAGCCGTCAGGCATTTGTAGCAAGGGCAGGTATCGTCGCTGCAACGCTAAAAACTCAGCCGCCGTGTAAATGTAGGGCTGCATCCTCAAAGCTTTCGCCGCAAAGTCAAGTATTTTTTGCATCTGTTCGTCTGGCGCATAGTCAAAAACTGTTGAAAGTTTTTCGGCTGGCTGCTGTTGCTCCGTTGTGTAAACCTGGATCGCTCGCTCAATGTTGTAGGCAAATTCTCCTAAAGCAAAGCCACCATAGCGCAGCCAGAGGCGGACAAAAATGTCAAAGTTTTTAGCAACAACAACATTTTCAATGCCGCCATAGTTCACGGGCGTGGTGAAAATAACAGGTGATCTAGAGTCAATGCGATTGTTGAAAACTAAAAAACTAAAGTGTTCACCATCGGTTCCCGTTCTGGCAAAAGATAGCGTATTGGTAGGCGTAGCGTGATAGCCTCCATTCTCCAAGCAGTCTAAGCCTGTAAATATTGTGCCAAGCGCCTCTAGTCCGCTACAAACATTTTGTGGAAAGCGCTCCTTTATCACCTCATCTAGCGCTAGCACAGACTCAAATAGTGGAAAATTAGTTTTCATATGTGCTGTATAACGGTTGCCGTCAGCCGAAGGCCCAGCGCTCGGACAACCTTAAGAACAGTCACAAACTCCGGATTTCCCTCGCTCGACAGAGCCTTATAGAGGCTTTCACGACCTAGACCCGTTTCTTGAGCGATTTGTGTCATTCCTCTAGAGCGAGCAATGTCTCCCAATACTGCGGTTATGAGAGTGGGATCACCGTCTTCTAACGCAGCTTCAAGGTAAGCCGCTATGTCTTCTTTGTTCTCTAGATACTCTGCTGCATCCCAAGGCTGAGTTTTTGTTTTTGCCATAGTGCCTCCTTATAGCTCACGTGCCAAGTCAATTGCTGCAACGAACATATAAGTCAGTTTGCCGGATCTCTATCATGCTTGAAGCGTATCTCAAAGGATACAAAAAAGTAAATAGCAGCCGTTCTGACTAACTGAATCGCCCGCCACCCATTAGGATTAAAGGGTTGAATGGCGAAGTGCGCAGCGATGGATATTAAATCGGGATTTGTAGGGACGATTGGCAACACGCCTCTGATTCGGCTCAATAGCTTTAGTGAAGAGACTGGCTGTGAAATTTTAGGCAAGGCAGAATTTCTCAATCCGGGCGGCTCGGTTAAAGATCGAGCGGCTTTATTTATTATTGAGCAGGCTGAAAGAGACGGCAGGCTAAAACCGGGCGGCACCGTCGTAGAAGGCACGGCTGGCAACACGGGGATTGGCCTCGCTCACATTTGTAACGCCAAAGGCTATAAGTGCGTCATCGTCATTCCTGAAACCCAGTCCCAAGAAAAAATGGACTTGCTGCGCACCCTCGGCGCAGACGTTCGCCCGGTGCCCGCTGTGCCCTACAAAGATGAGAACAACTATGTGAAGCTCTCTGGCCGCATTGCCGAAGAAACCGAAAATGCGATATGGGCCAACCAGTTTGACGATACCGCCAACCGTAGAGCCCATTACGAAACCACCGCCGCCGAAATTTGGGCGCAAACCGACGGCAGCGTAGATGGCTGGACAGCCGCAACTGGTACAGGCGGCACCTATGCTGGCGTGTCAATGTTCTTCAAAGAAAAAAATCCCGATATCCGCTGCGTCGTCGCCGATCCGATGGGCAGCGGGCTCTACAGCTATGTGAAAACAGGCGAGATTAAGCCCGAAGGCAATTCGGTAACCGAAGGCATTGGCAACAGCCGCATTACTGGCAATATGGAAGGCGCTCCGATTGACGATGCGATTCAGATAGACGATCACGAGGCGCTGCGGGTGATTTATCAGCTCCTATATAAGGAGGGGCTATTTATGGGCGGCTCTGTGGGCATTAATGTGGGCGCGGCGATCGCGCTGGCCAAACAAATGGGGCCAGGGCATACCATCGTGACAATCTTGTGCGATGGGGGCGATCGCTACCAGTCAAAAATATTCAATCAGCAGTGGCTAGAATCCAAAGGTCTATGGTCTAACGACTTGCTGCCCGCCTAAAAGAAACTATAAGGAGCATTTGTGAACAGTGTTTTACTGGGATTTCTGGCGAGCTTAGGGGCGGGGCTAGCGACCGGCGTGGGGGCGCTGCCAGTTATGCTACCGTTTGAGCTGTATGCT
>JBARVS010000425.1:0-22792 GCA_049646385.1 Phormidesmis sp.
CACCCAGTTTGACCCTAGCAGCAAATATCACGATCCAAAATCTACGCCCGCCTCACCGCGCTGGCACACCGTTATCGTCGCCTATGAACGCAAGTTTGATCATTACCTCTCGCTCGATCAGCTCAAAGCGCAGTTTACGCCTAAAGAACTGCTCGTGGTAAAGCTCGGCAATCGCCTGTCAGTTATGCCCGTTGATCAGGAAGCTGCAGCGCGAATTCTGCATCTGGCTGAGCCATCTGGCCCACCCTCAGGCTCCAGTTAATCAGCACTTGGTAGGCAGTTTGCAAATTTTCGCCAAAGGTTACGATGCCGTCGTCATGTCCGGCCATGGCCAATATTTTCTGCTGGAGCAGCGGGCTTTCTCGAAACAGACGCTGCGTTTCAGCGGCCATTGCGGGCGTACCATAAGGAACATCAGCGCGGGTAGTTGGCACCTGATGCAGCAGCCGCTGCCAAAGCTGAGCGCTATGGACATGAACAATGGCGTTAATCGCGGGCTGGCTAGCGTAAATAATGCCATGGGTGAGTGATTCTGAAGATGCCTTGCGCAGCCCGTGGCAGGTGAGCGTATTTTGCTCGGCATTAAAGGCGCTCACTACGGCGTAGTCAGCAGCAGTAAGCGTAGTCAAACGGCCAGTTTGAGTGCCTGTAATCACAAAAGCTGGCGACGAGCTGGGCGCTGAGCGCTGAGCAGAGGGAAGGCGCTGGGAGAGGCGCTGGGAAAGGTTGCCAAAGCCGATGCCGTTGGGGTACTCACCAATTAAATCAAGCTGGTGAAGGGCATTGCGGTACGCGCTAAGCTCGGTGATGAGGTGGGGAGCGGTGTCTGGTAGAAAAGGCGCTAGCGGATCTTCTGCTTTAATCCATTGGCATCGGTATTTTATATAGCCTTCGTCAATCATGGGCGATCGCCTGCATCCAGCTTAGAATCAGCGGATTTACAACTTCTGGGCGCTCATCGTGCGGGCAATGGCCGGTGTTAGGAATGGCCTGAAAGGTTACGGCCTGCTCCGGGTCTGCGGCCATCGTTTGATAGATACCAGCAGCGGCAATCGGTGTCCAAGGATCTTTTTCGCCCCATAGCACCAGCAGCGGCTGGCTGATTTTGGTGAGCAGTTCGCTAGGTCGAGGGCCAGGAGGCGCGCTCAAAATAGAGGCAAAAACCTTTTGCGCGCCGAGCTGACAGGCAGGTGCGTGCAGGATATCAATCAGCTCGGGCGTAATGGCGTTGCGATTGCCGTACACCTGCTTGAGTGAGCCGCGAATGCGCGATCGCGTCCGCACCCGATTGAACAAAAATGGCCCCATCAGCCGGGAGCTAACCAGCTTGCTGAAGGTGCCCATCACCACTCGTAGCGCTCCTGGCAAGTCTTCAGGGCGATGGTTAAGACTGCCCGCGCAGTTGAGCAATACGCCGCCGCTAGCCGTTTCGGGATAGGTCGCTAGGGTCATCAGCGCCATCAGCGCCCCGATAGAGTTGCCTGCAAAAATGGCAGGCTCTTTGACATGCACCCGCCAAAAGTCGTGCAGCAGCTTCACCCAAAACTCTAGCGTGTAGCTCAAGTCAGGCTTGTCAGAGTCGCCAAAGCCGAGCAGGTCTAGCGCGTATACTCGGTGACCCGCCGCTGCTAGGACAGGAATGTTTTTACGCCAGTGGCCGATGGAAGCGCCAAAGCCGTGAATCAGCACAATTGGCGGGCCTTCTCCATAGGCAACATATTTAACGTCGTAGCCGCGCCAGTCCCAGTTGAGCTTTTCGCCGCTGTACGGCTTTTGAGGCAAAGCAGGGGCTAGCTGAGGTGATGGGCCGGGAGTAGACTGTCGGGCTGCGGGTTGGCTGGTCAGTTGGGCCGTCATTAAGGTACTTGTTGCTCGCGTCGAGAATACGGTTTATATCATATCGCTCCTACGAAGCTCAGGTGAGACTCACGCCTTAAGAAGCGCAGGGACGCATTCCCACCTTTTGCAAAAAGTCTTCTAGCCAGATGTTTTCATGGTGGCGCAGGGGCGGCAGAGGGGCTTGCTGGTAGTTGACGAGCAAATCGGTGCGATCACAAGCCTGATCCACCACAGACTTTAAGCAAAACGGCAGACCGTCTGGGCCTGAGAGCGGCAGCACAATTTGAGGAATAGCCTCAGTTACCGTCCAGGTATATAGCTCAGCGAGAGGCCGCTCTTCGCTCCGACTAATTAAAATGCGGTAGTCGCCCGCCTCATCAGGGCCATAAATAGACGGTGGCTCCCAGCCCCGCAGCAGGTCAATCTCAACAAAATGAATGGCGCTGCCAAAAATCGCTTCTCGATAGCGTTCGTAAAAAGTACGCCCTCGGCCCGGTCGCTTCCGCTTAGGCGAAAGCGCTTCAATAATCGTGACAGTCTCCCCTGCCAAATTGACGATCTCTAGATAGGTTTCGTAGACTTTTTGGGGAACGGGAATGAGTACAGAGATGGGCCGACCGGGACTCAAGCAGGCGCTTACTTTAGGATTGACTGAAGCGCCAGCGGACGACTCAGACGTTGGCAGAGCCGCTGATAGACTAGCAGTTCTATTCTCAGCTTGCAGGCTAGCCTGTGAGCTTTCCTGCGAGTTCCAGCTGAGGCCAGGTGAGCCCACTACCAAAGAATCTTCACCGCTGACCTGATAGTGCCGTTCTTGCAGCTTAACTTTGTAGCCAGACGGCAGCCGCTTTTCTAAAACATCAGCGATCGCCGCAATCATCTTTTGGTGAACGCTAGGCCAAAGATCGGGATGTTCTAGATAGGGATTCATCCCTGGAAATGGAATAGGCATGACATGCACTCTTAGCTTACGAAATAGCGATCGTGTGAGGCGTTGGCACAGCCTTTTAGTCAGCCTTCTAAGAGAAAATCTGCTCAGAAGACGAACTTTTCAATAGCTTTTATGCCATCGCCTCACATCTACTTTCATTGTTCAAAGCGATGTCTGTGATTCCGACAGGTTTCCAATTTTTTTGACGGGACAGGTTAAAACTACATATACCAATTTTTCTTGATGCATTCCGGACAGTCTTTCTAGAAGATGTTTGGACAATTATTCGCTTTAGCCCTCGCAATAGGCGGTAGGCTACACACAGCGTTATTTGCCTGCTTTTGTCTACCTATACTTGTTTGTTTGCTTTAGCTGGTTTGCTGTATGGAAATTTCTAACTTTGTAATTTGGGCCGTTGTCGTTTTTGGCATCGCTGGGTTTGCCATCACCTCTATGCTCAGCGCCTTTCGCCAGCCCGTCGATCAAATTCCGTTTCCCAATAATGTCGTAGACTGCCCTTCTATTCCGCTTAGCGAAGCAGCCCTCGCTGACTTTACGGGGGCTGTAGGCACCTATAAAGCGACGGACTACCGTAAGGCACTAGAGCAATTCACCCAAGTTGTTGAGCAAGAGCCTAGCTGCGCTGAAGCATGGCACAATATTGGGCTAGCCTACGCCAATGTTGGTGATAACAATAAGGCAGTGCGCAGCTTATTAAAGGCAAGTGATGCCTACGATAAGCAGGGCACCAAAGCAGGCATTGACCAAATCAAGGCAGACCTCGAAACTTTAAAGGCTAAAAGTTGAAGCGTTTTCAAAGAAATGCTGATGTCTGGCTCAGTTGTGAGTTCAGTTCAGTCATTGCGACGAAATAGTCTAAAGCAACAAAGAATCAGTCAGGTCACATCTATCAGCAATCGGGCCTATCGCCATAGCTGACTTACCACCTCAACTACTGCCGGAAGCGAGTTTAGCGTCTCAGGCTCAGCGCCTAGTAACCCCAGGTTGTCGGCGGGCTCGTTTTTATTGTTCAAAATCATCAGCGCTAGCCGAGTGATATTCAACGTGCGGCTGTTTCTATTGCCCAACAGGTTTCGTACGGCGGGCAGGGCAGGTAGCGCCTGTCTGCCTAAGTAGGTTAGCCCCAAAGCGGCTAGCTCGCGCGTTTCTACACTGCCTTCAGAGAGCACCGAAACTAGCGTGGGCAAAATCAGGCTGCTGTCTTTAGTTAGCGTCCAAAGGGCATCTGCTGCATACAGCCGGGTCAGCGTGTCGTCACTGTTTAGCGCGGCGGTGAGGCCCGGTACCGACTGCTGGCCAATTTTCAGCAGGCTGCTCGCCGCCGTTTGGCTGACGCCTGAGTTTTTACCCAGCAGCAGCCTAGATAGCTCTGGGATGGCTACATCTGCCAGCGGCCCAAAGTCGCCTAGTGCGCCTGCTGCTGCCTTTCGTACGTCGCTATCGCGATCGCTCAACGTCTCTGCCAAAATTGGAATCACTGATTGCAGGGCCGCATCGCCTAGCTCGTCGGCTTGATTGATGTCACCAATAAGCGTCGCTGCCGTTCGCTTGGCTAGGCTGCTGGCCGACTTATTTTTGAGCACTTTGCCCAAAGCGGGTATAGCATCGCCGCCCGTCTTCACCAGCGCCTCGGCAGCGACATCCTTCACTAGGCCAGACTCGTTTTGCACTGCTGCTGTCAAAATATTAATCAGCACGTTTTGATCTAGACCGACCTGCGCTAGGGTGCTGGTGGCCAAAGCGCGCACGATTTCGTCATTATCTTTTAGGGCTTCAATCAACGTGGGCGTCGCCGCCGCTGCATCTGCGCCGATTTCATTAAGTGCGTAAGCCGCTGCTGCTCGCGTGGGCGTATTGTCAGACTTTAGCGCCGCCGCTAGCTGAGGCACAGCCGCCGCACCGTTAGCCGCTAAAGCATCAGCCGCCGCCTTCCTACGCGCTGTTTCGTTGCTGCTTAAAAGCGCGACCAGCTCGGCAAAATCATCTACAGGGGCTTGCGAGCTGGGTGTTTGGGCAGACGGTGTTTGGGCAGGCGGCGTTTGGACAGGCGGCGTTTGGGCAGCGGGTGTGCCTGAAAGGGTGGGTACGTAAGGAGAGGCGATCGCACTGACTCGCCCCGCATTTACCAAAGCCTGATGCGTTATCGCAGCAATTTCGGCGCGTGAGGCATAGCGCTGTAGGTTGAGCTGACGCACGTTAGGATAGTTCACAATGAGCTGCTTATCAGCAGCAGCAGCGATCGCCTCTACCGCCCAAGCGGGTATCGTCTCTGCATCGTCAAAGTTAGGTATTTGTGATAGCGCTGCCTCAGTTGCTTTAAGGCCAAGCCCGTTTGTCAACGACACCAGCACTTCCAAGCGCGTGATCGGTTGATTGAGCCCAAACGTTTCATTGGGATAACCGCTTAAAAAACCCTTTGCATAAGCTGAAGAAATGGCCTCAGCCGCCCAGTGATCTGCCGGGACATCGCGAAAAGTTCTGGACGCCCGAACGGTGGGCACCGAAAACGCGCCGTTCAAAACAGAGGCAAACTGCGCTCGGGTCATCTGCGCTTCGGGCCGAAAGGTGCCATCTGGAAAGCCGCTGATTACGTTTGCTTGGCTCAAAGACTGCACATATTGATTAGCCCAATAGCTGCTTTCTACATCGTTGAAGCGAGCCTGGGCAAAGACAGGGGGGATCGCCGCCGATAGGCTGACGGTTAGCGCAGTAGAAAGCGTGATGGCAGTGCTGAGGTACTTATTTTGACCAAACATGACGAGATCCTGATGCTTTTGCGAGATTGGCTGAGGCGGTTGCCTGTTGATAGCCACAGTATCTCATCAACATCCGCTGCTGCTGAACCGCTTTAGCCGATTAGTATTCCGGCTAAAAAGCAGGCGGCCAAGGCGGTTAAACATCATCGGGATCTAGCTTGCTTCGTCTTGCCCTGTATTTCCTCTAGCTAAAGGCTTTGAGGCACTTTTATACGCCTGTATGCTAGGAGCGATCGCGCCTTCTCTCACTTCTCTTTCGAGCGTACCAGTTGCAGCATTGGGCAAAAAAGATTTGTTTTTTGTCACTCAAAACTCGATTCTGTTTTCACAGCATTTTCCTTCAGCGCCGCTAAGCTCACGTGCTCCAGCGCCGCTTGGTGCGTTGAGGCCAAAACGACAGGCGGGGCTACCCCATCAGCCAAAGCCTCCTGCCACCGCGCCGCGCACAGGCACCACTTATCACCCGGCTTGAGTCCTGGAAAATTGTACTCAGGCCGAGGCGTACTCAAGTCATTACCCTGCGCTTTGGTATAGCTCAAAAACGCCGCTGTTAGCTGCGCGCACACCACATGCACGCCGATATCTTGCGGCCCCGTCTGGCAGGTGCCGTCTCGATAAAATCCTGTCATTGGCGCAGTGCAGCAGGTTTTTAGCTCACCGCCTAATACGTTTTTATGCTTGTCCATATCTTAAGTGTAATCTCTACAGAGCTGCTATTTTATAGTCACCTTGCGCGTTGGTCGCCTGCCTTTCGATTAGGATAGCGATCGCCCGCCGATTTTCCCAAGAGCTTTTTCAGGAGCTTTGAGAATGGGTGACTAGCATGGGAAAATTAAGCGATCGCCCATCACCCCATCTTTTGTACCTTCTTCATGCTAGCTGCTCAGCATAGAACCGATATTTTTGAAACCGCCTATAAAAAAGTTGAGTCTCTTCAATTTTTAAGCCGTTGTCAGCAGCAGGCTGCTCAAGCCAAGCAAATTAAGATTGCTAGCCTGACGTTTGCAGTAGCGCCCATTTCGCCTTGGTCAGCGCTAGCTACGTTAGGCGGAAGTGCTACACGTCACGTTTATTACGACTCGCCACGGCCATTATCAGAGTCGCTGTCGGTCGTTGGTGTTGGGGTCGCGGTTGGATGCAGTGTCGCTGGCCCAATGCGATTTGCCCAAGCGCAGAACTTTATAGACCTTTGGCAGCAGCGCTTTATGTATGCAAAGGGGTTGGGGGGTGAGCGTCAAATGGGTCGTTTTTTTTGCAGCGCCACTTTTGCCGATAGAACGACGACACCCACTTACTTTGAGCCTGCTTATGTGTTTATCCCCAAAGTGCAGGTAACGACCAGCACCCAGGCGTCAACAGTGACCTTCAATCATCCGATATCGGCAGCAACCGATGTTGAAGCCTTCGTCGCGCAAGTCTATCTGCGGCTTCAGCGGCTGATCGCCAACGCTGAAGTAAGCTATCCATTAGGCGCTAATCGCCAGCAGCCGCCAATTTCTAAAGATGTCAATGACTTTGAAAACGCGGTAACGGCGGCGCTGCGGCAGGTGCAGGCAGGAGCGCTACAAAAGGTGGTGCTAGCCGATGTGATGGATGTGCAGCTGCCGCAGCCGATAGATGGGGTGCGATCGCTTCAAACCCTGCGCCAAAATCACCCCGACTGCACCGTGTTTTCAGTCGGCAACGGCAAAGGCCAGTCTTTTATCGGCGCTAGCCCCGAGCGACTGCTGAATATTACCAACGGTCAGCTCACGACCGATGCCCTGGCCGGGACAGCTTCTCGCAGCCCAAACCCAGCGTTAGATCAACAGATGGCGCAGGCGCTGATGCACAGCAAAAAAGAACGCTATGAGCACCAGGTAGTCGTGGATTTTATTTTAGAGCAGTTGCGATCGCTCAACCTTAAGCCCAGCTACGTCAAAAGCCCTCAGATTCTACAGCTCCTTCACGTGCAGCATTTGCACACCGCTATTAGCGCCAGCTTGCAGGCCCAGCCCAGCGTACAGCCCTTAAATATTTTAGCCAAGCTGCATCCAACCCCCGCCGTCGCAGGCGTTCCTCGGCAGGCAGCCTGCGACTTCATCCGTCAGCACGAAACCTTCGATAGAGGGCTTTATACCGCGCCCTTAGGCTGGATAGACACTCACGGTAACAGCGAATTTATTGTAGGCATTCGCTCAGCGCTAATCGATGGCTGCAAAGCCAGACTTTATGCTGGGGCAGGGATTGTAGCTGGATCTGAACCTAAAAAGGAGCTAGCAGAGATTAAGCTAAAGCTGCAAACGCTGCTAAACGCACTTGTGTAACCCTCGCAGCCGCCCAACCTACCCCGACCACATTCGCCCATGCCCATCGATTTTCGTAACACCAATAGCCTATGGGCCTCAGTTGCGGTAGAAACATTAGCTCGGCTCGGCTTACAAACCGCAGTTGTATGTCCGGGCTCTCGCTCTACACCGCTGACGTTTGCCCTTGCGCAGCATTCAGCTATCGAAGCACTGCCCATTTTAGACGAGCGCTCAGCCGCTTTTTTTGCCCTGGGTTGTGCCAAGCGTCAGCATCGTCCTGTTGTGTTGGTATGCACCTCTGGCACCGCAGGCGCTAACTTTTACCCGGCGGTCATCGAAGCCTACGAAAGCGGCATTCCTTTACTGATATTCACCGCCGACCGTCCGCCCGAAATGCGAGAGTGTGCTTCCGGACAAACTATCGACCAGCAAAAGCTCTACGGCAGCTTTGTCAGGCAATACAGCGAGCTAGCCATACCGACTGTAGATGAAGCCATACTCTCCTATCTGCGCCAAACGCTAGTAAACGCTTGGGGGCGAGCGATTTCCGCGCAGGCTGGCCCGATTCACTTCAACTGTCCTTTTCGCGATCCGCTGCCACCGCTACCAGATCTTGATTCCAACGATAATGGTGATACTCTTAGGTCTCTCTCAACCACCTTTGATTCAGACAGGTTTTTCGCAGCCGTTACGCCGCCTATGCCCTCGCAAGAACAAACGCCGTATCTCTCTCTTTCCCCATGGCGGCAGTGTTCAGAAGGTGTGATTATTGCAGGCGCGGCGATGCCAGAAAACCCACAGGACTATTGTAAAGCTGTGAATGATTTGGCTGAGGCGCTAAGCTGGCCTGTTTTAGCCGAGGGCTTATCGCCGCTGCGCAACTATAGCCGGCTCAATGCTTCACTTATTTCCACCTACGATATTATTCTTAGAAACTCAGAGCGAGCCAGCGCTTTGGTGCCTCAGCAGGTTGTTCAGCTCGGGCCGTTGCCGATTAGTAAGGTGCTGCGTCAGTGGCTACAGCAGGTGCGGCCGCAGCGTTGGATCATCGGCTCACAGCAAAACTTAGATCCTTTGCATGGGCCTACTCACTTTTTATCGACTGATATTGAGGCGATCGCATGGCTAGCCACCAACAAACCTATTAATGAGTCTTTAAATCCGTACACACAAAGATGGTTGGCATATGAGGAAACTATTCGCAATAACTTATACTCGCGGCTCATTGCAGAAAGTGATTTAGTCGAGAGCAAGGTAGTATGGCTGCTTTCTCAGCATTTACCAGCCCATACGCCGTTGTACATTGCCAACAGTATGCCAGTGCGAGATGTTGAATATTTTTGGGGGGTGGGCGATCGCGCCATTCAGCCCGTCTTTAGCCGAGGCGCAAACGGCATAGATGGCACGCTTTCTACCGCTATGGGCTTAGCCCACCACAATCGTCCTACGGTTTTACTAACGGGCGATTTAGCCTTTTTGCACGATACCAACGGACTGTTGAATACGCCTCAATTACAAGGACATCTCACCGTTGTTTTAATCAACAACAACGGTGGCGGCATTTTTGAAATGCTGCCAGTCTCTCAGTTTGAGCCCGAGTTTGAAAAGTATTTTGTCACGCCTCAGCAGGTAGAGTTTGCTCACTTGTGTCAGACTTATGGCGTTCAGCATCAGCGCGTGACTAACACTGAAGACTTTGTTGAAAAGATTAGAATTCTACCAGAAGGAGGAATGAGGGTATTGGAAATCATCTGTGATGACAAAGCTTCTGCCAAAGAAAATCGTAAGCAAAGCGCTCAGCAAAGAAAAAAGCTTCTTAGCTCTCTGTAAATCATGCCTTTTGTCAAACTCGATACAGTTGCTTTTCACTACATGACAGCAGGCCAGTCCGTTCATCCGCCGCTGCTGCTGCTTCACGGCTTTCTAGGCTCGCATCAAGACTTTGCTGAAATTTTGCCCGCCCTCTCCCAACATTTTTACTGCATCGTTCCCGACTTGCCGGGACACGGCCACACGCTTACCCGTGGCAGAGGATACAACCTCTTGTTTATGGCGCAGGCAATCTCAGACTTTATTGATGCGTTGGGTCTGCAAGAAACTTATTTGCTCGGATACTCTATGGGCGGGCGAATAGCGCTGTATCTGTCCTGCTACTTTCCAGGTCGCTATAGGCGCACTATTTTAGAGTCGGCCTCGCCTGGGTTAAAAACAGAGGATGAAAGATGGCAGAGGCGATCGCGCGACCACGAACTAGGCTACCAGCTACGCACAGGTTCTCTACCGGACTTTTTAACCCAGTGGTACAACAATCCCTTATTTGCCAGCCTAAAAGACCACCCCGATATTTATGCCGCGATGTATCAGCGCCGCTTGCTCAACAATACAATGAACCTTGCAGATGTTTTGAATAGCTGTAGTTTAGGACGTCAGCCTTCTTTTTGGGAGAGGCTGCTTGAGCTAGATGCTTCAGCGCTGAACCTGGATAAGTCTATTTACCTGTTTGTAGGCGAGCTAGATACCAAATTTGTTGCCATTAATCAGGAAATGCTGGCCTGCTGTCCCAAAACTGCCTCACTCAAAATATTTGAAGCCTGCGGACACAACATTCACTTAGAAGCTTCTAATGCATATGCCCAGGCCGTAATTGACTATCTAAGCTAACGTCAGTACCCTATCGGCTTCCCATCGCAGAGGCTTTGCGCAAAGCTCTACATAAAAATAGATGCATAAAATAGATAGCTATCGAACAACCGATCACACATGAGAAAACCTACTTCAAAGCGCAATTTCTACGCTTTGAAGTAGGTGTAACTGTTGTTGAGCGTCGCTTTAAAAGCGGCGCTACCTAGGATACTGCTGATTACTCAGCAGAAGCTTCTGCGGATTCAGCGCTGCTCTCTTCTGTTGAGCTTGCAGCCTGAGACGTTGCAGGGTTGGCATTTAGCGGAGAGATTTTGACAATTTCTCCACCTAAAAGGGTAATTCGTCGCATTTCTTCATTCATGCGATGAAAGGGCACCTGAAAAGTTTGGTTCTGACTGCTGCGAATAGGCGGACGCTGCCTAGCGATCGCTTCGTCTTGACTTAGGCCAGCAACCTCGTAAACAAACATTCTACTGTCTACGCTAGAGGCAGCACTCGGGGTGCGTTGTCCTAACATAATTAAGTACCTAAGATGAGATAAATAGGGTTAAACGAACCGGGCTAGAAGGATTTTTGGCGAACTGAAAATCGCTTATGCGTTACTGATGCTAGCAATACGGCCACCACTTTGATTAATTCTTCTCAAAGTCTCATTTAGAGCTTCGTAAGAAACCACCAGCACCCGGTTGCTACGACGAATGCTGGGATAGCCTGGGCGACGCTGGCCAGCAATTTCAATGCGATACAGGCTGCCGCGCTCTGTTGTTGAGCTAGATCTTGCAAAAGCCCGGTTGGGCGTATTAGCCCCCCTAGCAGTGCGATAGGCCCAGCCGTTATTATTATCGCTCGAAGACGGCGGCACAACGCCAGATACGCTTCCTCTAGCCAAATCCTCGGCTAGGCGAGAGGCACTGCCTGCAATTTGGGAGCGATCGCTGTTGGCATATCCTCTATATAAGCTAAACATGCGCGGAAAGCCTGCCATTTTTTGCCCTGTCTGGGTGCTAAAGCCCCGGCAGTAGGGCACAATCCCATCGCCAAAATTAGCTTCATACTCTGCCGAGTCAATGTAAGAATCGATGTCAGCTTCAAACCCTTTATTTTGGTAACGGTCAAGATGCTCAATCACCTCAGATTCGTCGTAAGGTGCGCGGCCCAGCAGATGCTTGATGTTCAACTCAATCACGCGAGTTTGAAAATTGGGATACAAAAACTTTGTTTTATACAGATCTGACTTGGCGATCGCCCGCACAAAATCTCTGACCGTTAGCGCACCGCTAGTCAATAAAGATTCTAGATTAACCAAACGCTCTGAAGACATCAGGTAGTCGTTGCCCAACACCTGGCGGTAAGCCGCATAAATAACGCCTTGAGCATCGTTAGCAGAGGCATAAGCCCGCATCTCTACAGGCGATTGGTTGGTAAACGGGGCAGTGCCTAACCGAGCAGAGGCTGTTGTAATGGCCACAGATCTTCCTCCATAAATGAAAGTAAACAGGTTGATTAAGCGAGACGAAATGAAGAGACACATGGTTGAGAAGCAAGCATTCAAAGGTGAGAGCTTACTCTCTCCGCAGGCAAAACATTGACCTACGCAGGCAAAACGTTGACAATGCGACAGCCGCGTTTGTTCAGCCGCTGTAGCGTGGGCGAGAGCTGTTCGTAGCTCACCAAATATTCCTGAACGCCCAGGCGAACCTGCGGCCTGCGGCTACTGGCCGACTGAGAAACTCTAATACGGTAAAGCTGCTCGCGATCGCCCCCTGTGACGCCCTGCAATTCTTTACCCATCGTAGCCGTTCTTACGGGCGTGGCCGTATTGCGAGCAAGTTCTGAGGTAAGCGTGCCTTTGCTATGGTTAACGCGAGCGCGATCGCTGCTTGCCGTCCCTCTATAAAGCTGAAACATGCGGCCAAAGCCAACTGTTTTCTGCCCTCGTTGAGTCGCAAACCCTCTGTAATAAGGCACGACTTGCTCACCAAAGGTACTTCGGTACTCTGCCGAATCTAAGTAGCTGTTAATTTCAGCCTCATAGCCCTGCTGAACGTAAAGATTAACATGCTCCGTAATCTCGGACTCGTCGTAGGGAGCGCGTCCTAACAAATGCTTAAAATTAAGTTCAATAAAGCGCACATTAGGCGTGCTGTAGAAGAATTTTGTCTTATACAGTTCAGACAACGCTAGCGCGCGAACAAAGTCGCAGACTCTAATGTGCCCCTGTCTAAGCAGAGATTCAGCACTAACTAATCGTTCTGCGCTCATAATATGGTCATTGCCGAACACCTGGCGATACGTTGCCCCTATAACCGCTTGAAAATCGCTTTCAGAAGCATTAGAGCGCAGCTCAATGGGCTTGTTTTGAGTAACGGACTCAAATCCTAAAAGCCTTGCAGAAGTTTCGCTCGTCACGTTAGTTATCTCCTTCAGTCTAGAACTTGAACACTCTTAAAACGTCAATGTCCTTTTGTTTCTAGATTGAACGAAAGGACGCGCACTTTAACGAAATTAGCGCTTTCCCTTCTGCCACATCTGAAAGAAAGGAAAGCTACATATCCCCTTAGCTAAGGGTATTGATAGCGTAGTCGAAGTATGAGTTGGCTTCAGTCGCCGAATCACCACTTAGGCCATGGTTAGCTTTGATATGCTTAAGCGCTTCTACATACCAGCTAGGAGAAAGATCGAACGTAGTATTAATCTCTTTAATACCAGAGATCAGATATTCATCCATTGGGCCAGTTCCACCTGCAATGAGGCAGTAAGTAACCATGCGCAGGTAGTAGCCAATATCTCGGGCACACTTCTCTTTACCCCTAGCATCAGAAGCGTAGTTGTTGCCTTGCATTTGGGTGGTGTACGGAAACTTTTGATAAACCGCTTGAGCCGCACCATTAACAAGGCTATCCGCGTTTTTGGCCAGCGATTGAGCAGCAGACAGTCCGGCCTGAGCCTGACGAAAACGGCCAAAGGCAACCTGTAGTTCTGAGCTGCTGAGGAAACGGCCTTGAGAATCGGCGGCTGCAACCGCTTCAGTCATGGGAGTTTGCATGTTAGAATCTCTTGTTCAAAAATTATACAGATGATGAGTCGTTAGTTAGAACCAAAAGGGCTTATCCGACTGCAGCGGCTGCTTTATCAAAATAGCCACCAAGTTCGGCCATCAAAGAGCTACAGTCGCCCTGAGTAACGCCTTCACGGTCATTAGCGATAGAGATCGCCTTCTCTTTCATTTTTTCAACCCCAGATGCAACAGAGCCGCCAGGGACACCGAGCGCAGTGTAAGTTTCGCGTAAGCCATTCAAGCAGCGGTCATCTAAAACGCTGCCGTCTCCTGTAAAAATGGCATAGGTTACATAGCGCAAAATAATCTCCATATCGCGCAGACAAGCAGCCATGCGACGAGAAGTATAGGCGTTACCGCCTGGAGAAATTAGCTGAGGCTGCTCAGCAAACAAAGAACGAGCCGCATTAGCGACAATCTCAGAAGAACTACTGGTGATGCGATTCACCGTATCAATACGCTTATTGCCATCGGCAACAAGCTTAGTCAAGGCGTCAATTTTGTCACCGCTGATGTATTCACCGCGAGCATCAGCCTGTGAAATCACTTTTGTAAAAACGTCGTACATGCGGAATTACTCTCCTATTCTTAAAACTTGGACATTCAATCCTTTAAGCAACCGTCTTCAAATCAAGCTTTCCTCAATCTTTGGCTTGTGCTACCGCCCTTATTGCCAGAATCTGTTTGCGCTGTAAGTGGAAGTTTGCTGTATTACGAGAAGCTTACAAACCACACACAGAATACATCACTCATCCAGCTAAAAGAACCAGTCCCAACGGTCTAGGCCGAGGAACCGACAGTAGGTGTGAAACCAGTGACTTAATTTAATCAATTTGCTTGTGCAGATACTGTGCAAAACTTTGTATCTAACCAGTTACAAATCCGTTTCAGGCCATTCAAACCCTCTGCCAGAGCGCATTTTCATAGGATTTTCACACTTCTAACAAACGTTTCAATACGTTACATATCCCTAACTCACCCCTCTAACAGATCTTCCTTAGCGCAGTCAAATAGCATGGTTTCTAAATAACGCTGTGCCCACTCTTTACCAAAGGCACGTTCCAAAATTCGGCGGGTTTTGTCATTTTTCTGCTGCTGTTGGCTGTAGCGATTTTGCCCCGCCCAAATCGCGGCTCTAGCAGATCTGTCGTTGACCTTAATAGATTCACAGGCGAGTCGGCAGTGCAGCGATAGATACTGCGTGGCCTGGTTTAAAAAGAGATCGCTTTCCTCGGGCGTTTCTGGCCGCACAAATAAGCAGCAATCAGAGAAAATATCTCCCCAGTCTGGCAAAACTCTCGGGCTCGCAAACTGGGGGACAGGCAACGCCGATAATGCCTGACGGTAGTTAGCGAGTAGCAGGCCATCAGACGATACGGGAGATAAATCGACAATAGCAGCCGTAATGTTTCCTCTGGCGGCAACAATATCTACGCCAAAAATAGGGAGATTAAAGCAAGGGTGCGGAAACATAACGCAGTGAAGAATATCAAGTGTGTTACCAACGCTGGCTAGTTCTAAATGCAGCTTGCGAAATTGCAGCGTTTGGTAGCAAATGTTTTGAATCACTAGCTGTTCGCCTTCTAAAGTGCCTTCAACGTACCCTAAGTCGGCTGGCGTCTCGTAAGGAAACAGCATGAGCTGCTTGTGCCAAATGCTTTCAATGGTGGTGGCTAGTTGAGAAATAACAGGATGCTGTTGCTTCTGTAGCGATCTATTCGATAGATTGCTGTTCTGCAATGGTTTATAGGCGGCTTGAATCATGACTTTCTCCAAGGGTGGGGCTTTGTTCATCCATTATCTTGCCCTACCTACCGTGCAGACTTTGTGCAATGGCCACAGAAGTAATAGAAGAAGTAATAGAGGTCTTCACCGGAAAAACTGCTTCTTAGGCAGGCCGTCGAGTGTCATTAGCCGCCCGCTTGAGATGGTTCAAAAGCCGGGTAGCTAAGGCGTTGCCCTGCACAGGCTTAGTAATATAGTCATCTGCACCCAAAGCAAATGCTTGCTCTTGTTTGATGCGATCGCTATGTACGCTTAAAAAAACAATCGGCAAATGCTGCCATTGAGCATGGCTACGCAGGACTCGGGCCAACTCAAATCCATTGACATGAGGCATCTCAATATCCAACACAACCAAATCGGGCCGCACCTGATCAAACAACATCCAAAACCGCTGCGGATTAGTCAGCGGCGTAATTTCAAAGTTCCAAGGATGCAACTGCTGCATTACCTGCTTTAAACAATGGGCGTCATCATCAACAATCATAATTTTGCTAAGGTGAGCGTCCAAATAAAGCGTTTGACTCATCGCCGTGAGCACTTCTGACGGAACAACAGGATACTCTAAAACAAGGACGCTCCCTCGCCGAGTTAGATCCAGTCGATTGCCGAAATCGGCTTGGGGCGTAATCACCATGATCGGGAGCTGAGGCCAGCGCTGAGCGAGCAGTTCGATAAAGCGCAACAGCTTTTGCAAAATAGGCACATCGAGCATCGCATTGGTTTCACCGGCAACCAGATTGACCAACACCATATTCGGCGGCTGAGCTAGGAGTTCTGGGGCAGTGTGCAAGGGAACATCTAGCGATAGCACCTTTGCAGCCGCTTCGACTGAGGCCACGATGGTTGGGGCTAACCCTTGCGCCACGGCCATTGCCATCACCTGCTGAATGTAGGTCATTTCGTTGACATCTACTATTAATGCCGTTGGCGCGGCGGGCGCATTAGCTACGGGGCAAACCAGCTTGGGCAACTCATCGAGAGCATGTCCAAGGGCGGTAACGATCGCGTAAAACTGGGCCGCCTGAGAGACCGAAAAAGGCTTGCCTACCTGGGTGCCAAGCTGAAGCAATAGCTGTTCTGCTTGTAGAGACAGCCGATAGCCTTCCATCAGGCCAAATGTGCCCAATGTGCCAGCCAAACTATGAGCAATCTGCACGGCTTGCACCTGCTGCTGTTCGCTAAGGGCTCTTTCTTTTAGCGTTTTCGCAATTTGTAAGAGCGTCTGCCAGCGGGCCAGATTTTCACCTTTGTGCGCCTGCCAAGCTTGAGTGAGCCCGTCTAAATAGCGTGCCCGCTGGTCTGAGTCGTCAGCGTCAGCGGCTGGCGATGGCTTGGGAGCTAATGACTTTAGCCGATAGCCCAAGCCGTGTATTGTCTCAATAAAGTCGGTCGCTGCGCCTGCTTGATGAAGCTTTTGGCGCAGCCGCCGAAGATGCGATCGCACCGTAGCTTCACTAGGAAACTCATCTGAAGACCATAGCTTGCTTAGCAATGTCGTCGCACTCAAAACCTGATGGGCATCACGCAAAAACAGTTCTAGCAGCGAATACTCTTTAGCAGTCAGCGAGATCGGCTGCTCTTTATACTGCACTTGGCAGCTAGTAGGATCGAGGCACAGCTCGCCCCAGGTCAAAACGGACTCGGCTTCATGAGGCGATCGCCGTAGCAACACCCGAATTCTAACGAGCAGCTCGCTCATATCAAATGGCTTAACTACATAGTCGTCTGCGCCAGCTTCTAGCCCTTCTATTTTATTTATCTGCTGGTTTTTTACCGTCAAAAGCAAAATGGGGATGTCATAGCCCTGATTTCGCAGACGCTGGCAAAGGCGGATACCGTCTAACTGAGGCAGCATCCAGTCTAAAACGAGCAGGTCATATTCAAATGTAGAGGCATAGGCCCAACCCGTTTCACCATCGGCAGCGCGATCAACAATGTAGTTACGATCCGTAAGCTGCGAAGTCAACAGCGCTGCTAACGCATTGTCATCATCTACGAGCAAAACTCTCATATAAGTTTCTTTCTAACCTCTACTATTCTCTCTACAGCCGTTCATACAGGCCGAATGCACCCAGCTAGCAGCTAGAGCGACCAATGCAGCAGTTGAGCAATCTTACTCGCCAGGGCCAGAGGCTTAAACGGCTTCGTAATCACGCCAGCAACGCCAATCTCTTGAAACAGGCGTTTCTCTGCTGATTGGGTTTTTGCCGTCAGCAAAATCACCGGAATAGCGGATGTTTTAGGATTGTTCGCCAGCGCCGAGAAAGTATCTATACCATTCATATCAGGCATCATGACATCGAGCAAAATAGCATCTGGCTGGTGGATCTCGGCCTGAGAGATACCCTCTACGCCAGAAGAAGCGGTAATACTCTCCCAGTTGGCTTCCATTTTCAAGCTGAGTCTCACCACTTTGTGAATGGACTCTTCATCATCAACAATTAAAATACGTTTTGGTTGCAGCATAGGTTCCAGAGGGCATAAGGCTTTCAGGGGCTTTTAAGAGTCACAAGTAGGCGATAGAGGAACAGCAGAAAATGGAGAGACATTGGAAGAGAGAGGAACCGTAAAGTAAAAGCAGCTACCCTGACCCATTTTACTTTCTGCCCAAATTTCCCCGCCGTGCTGTTCAACAATCTTTCGGCAGATAGTAAGGCCCAACCCGGTACCTCCTTTCTTGCGAGAGTCGGAAGAATCAACCTGTTGAAATCGTTCAAAAATGCTGTTGAGTTTGTCGGCAGGAATTCCTTGCCCCTCATCTTGAACACAAAAAAGAGCCATCTTGGACAGATCTTTAGGCGACTCGCTAGGCAATTCAGGTGCGGATTTGACTGTGGATTTGACTGTGGATTTGGCTGTGGATTTGACTGTGGATTTGGCTGTGGATTTGGCTGTGGATTTGACGCTGAGATAAACCGTTTTTCCAGGCGTTGAAAATTTGATAGCGTTGCCGATCAGGTTTGTGAGCGTTTGCATCATATAGTCTGGATCGGCCCAAATAGAGAGCGGGTCTGTTTGGGTTTTGATGTCAATGTTGTGCTGTTGGGCCATCGCCTGCATGGTTTCAGCGGCCTGTGCTATCAGCTCAGCCGAATCGCAATCACAGGCATCTATCGTGACTTCGCCAGATTCTATTCGCTGCAAGTCCAGTACGTTGTTCACTAGGCGTACCAGTCTATCGGTATTTTCATCGGCAACGGTGAGCATTTCTTGGCCTTCTTCGAGCAAATTGCCCAGCAGCCCAGTGGCCAACAGCTTCAAAGAGGTATGAATAGAGGTCAGCGGGGTGCGCAGCTCGTGGCTCACGACCGCAATAAATTCGTCTTTCATCCGTTCAATGGCTTTGCGATCGCTGATATCAGTCGTCAGCGCAAAAAATCCCTTCACATCACTAGATGCCCGCTTTTTGGGGTTGCATGAACTATTCGGCATTTCTAGATGAGGAATGTAAGTAACGTTCACTGAGCGTTTGCGCCCGTCTTTAAACGTTAGCTCGCTTTCATAGCTCACCTGTTCGCCCGCTAGTGCCCTTTCGATGTAGGGCTGCATCCTTTGATAAGAAACCTCACCCATGACCTGTTTTACCGTCTCTTCTCTCATTTGGGCGATCGCCAGCCCTAACCATTGCTCATAAATTTGGTTGTTGAACTGGTAACGCTGATGGCGATCTACATAGGCAATGAGCACTGGCAGATTGTTGGTGATGAGCCGCAGCTGGGCCTCGCTTTGGCGCAGCGCATCTTCAGCCTGCTGACGCTCTTGAATCTCTTGTTGCAGCGAACGATTCGCTTCAGTAAGTTCAGCCGTGCGCAGCTTCACACCTTCTTCTAGGTATTCCATCAAGTGACCCTGAGAAAGCGCCAGACTAATTTGTCCGGCCAGCTGCTGCATCAAATCCAGCTCAAATTCTGACCACTGACGAGGACGGTTGCACTGATGAGCAATCAGCAATCCCCACAGGTGCTGGCGATCCGGTACGGCCTCCTGGCCGACATTAACCGATGGATCAATCGGATGGACGATTGGAACAATCAGCTTAGATTTGATACCCCACTGCTCAATAAACTCAACTAAGCACTCAGAGATGTGTGCGCTAGGGTCACGAACATCTGCAACCGCTCGGACGCGCCCTTGAGCATAAAGCGTCTGATAATCTTTTGGAAAAACCTCTTCTGGAAAAGAAATGTCTAAAATAGAAGGATAAGGGGCTACGACCGCTTCGCTAATGGCTTTGCCAGTGCTATCGGGTAAAACCTGATAAATCAACACCCGATCTGCTGCAAGCAGTCGCTGTATTTCATCAACAGTTGTTTGCAAAATCTCTTTAAGCTGTAACGACTGACGAATCTTGAGCGTAATATCAGCAAAAATTTGGGCGCGTTGAGAATGATCGGGCGCTTTTTTGATCGACCGTCTGTCCTGTAGCGCTTGCAGCAGGCGAGTTTTATCGACGACTCCTAGTAATTGCTCGCGCTCATCTACCACCGGTAGGTAGCTGATGTGATGCCGCTCTAGCAGGTCGATGAGGGGGGCGATTTCATGAACCGCTGAGCGCGCTATGATAACCGCTGGGCGAGTCACAATTTCTGAGAGCCGCATACTCGCCCAGTCAGGGTTCTGCGCTAGGGCAATCATCAAATCCTGACGGGTGGCAATGCCCACTACCTTTTGCTTGTAAACAGACAGCACACAGCCGTTTGTAGGGCGATCGCTTAAGCAGGCGAGCACTTTTGCGAGTCGCGTTTGGCTAGCAAAGGTTAGCGGATTGACATCGGCGATCGCCCGCCAAAAAGAAGCGTTCATCGCAGCAGGCTCGCGCAAGGCATAAACAGATGACGACATCTCAAGATTTCGGCTAGGAGAGCGGTAGACGATAGCGACACATGCGAACAGTTGCTTACTCTATTACTCCAGAGTATGAGCCATTAGGCATAGCTGTTACATTATTGTTTCTATTGTTTAAGTTTTAACTTGTTATCGTTACAGAGCTGAGTGCAGCCGACTGAACTATGAAACTGAGCTATGAATAAGAGCTGCAAGAGAATAGGAAGATAGATACTACAAAATCAAAGGGTATAGCTTTAACAAGGCTGACAAGCTATCTACCCAGTGGAAGACGCATCGCCCTCACCTTTTCCCTAGATTAAGCTTGGCAACAAACATTGATCCAAACATTTGATCCAAGCATTAGCCAAAACGTAACGCAATCAAGCTAAGGAGGCTTTTATCATTAAGCAGATATCCCATGCTCTTTTACGCAAAGAAATACGCAACGAAAGCTATTTGCATCAGCACACCATCGCAGATTTGCTGATGCGAGTGGCCCGACTGTCCGACTACTGCGCCATAAACGCGGCAGCTGTTGATCGAGTCGGGGCTTTTCCGGTTCAAGAGTTTGAAATGATTCGAGATCTAGGACTGCTGGCGACGCCATTACGCCCAGACTTAGGCGGGCTTGGGCTGGGCATTGACTCAGCCGTCACTTACGAGCTGTTGCTGTTGCTGAAGCATTTAGGTCGGGGGAACCTAGCCGTTGGTCGGGTTTATGAGGGCCATGTCAACGCTTTGCAGCTCATCCAAACGTTTGGAACCACCGAGCAGATTGAGGCGTATGCTAGCGATGCCCGCGACCATCACCTGCTATTTGGAGTGTGGAGCGCTGAAGGCGCAGATGGCGTCAAGGTTGTGCCAACCGATCAAGGGTGTGTGCTAAAAGGCGCTAAGACGTTTTGCTCGGGGGCAGGCTATGTGAAGCGTCCTTTTGTCGGCGGGGCACTGCCCAATGGTGACTGGCAAATGTGCATCGTGCCAATGGATGAAGCGACAACAATCAGCGATCCGAGTTGGTGGCAGCCGTCGGGTATGCGAGCAACTGCTAGCTACAAAACAGATTTTACCGGGGTTGAGCTGAGCCCAATGGCAGTGATTGGTAGGCCAAAGGAATATTTGCAACAGCCCTGGTTAACGGCGGGCGTTGTGCGGTTTGCAGCCGTTCAGCTAGGGGGGGCAGAGGCGCTGCTGGATGAAACGAGAACCTACTTACAGGGCATGGGCCGCACTGAGCAAGTGCATCAGCAGGGGCGCGTGGCAAAAATGGCGATCTCCATCGAAAGCGGCAATCTGTGGCTTCGATCAGCCGCCAACCTATTAGCGGCCTATGCGCCTCAGTTTGCAGGAACTCCAGGCGAAAAAACGCCCGAGCAAATAGAACAGCTTGTGGCCTACAGCAACATGGTGCGCACCGCCATTGAACAAATTTGCATTGAGGTGATGCAGCTCTGTCAGCGCTGCGTTGGCGCTCGCGGACTTTTGCCGCCCAACGCCATAGAGCGAATTATTCGCGATCTCACACTTTATTTACGACAGCCCGCTTACGATGCCGCCGCCGCTCATGCGGGTGAATATGCGCTCTCTCAGATAAAGCCTTCTGACTTGCTATGGGTGCCAATCAATGAGCCAGACTAACGCGCTTTGTTTGGCTGAGCCATCTGCTTTTGAGCTGAGAACAATCAGCACGTTAGCAGCGCCCTTGCTCGTGGTGGCACCTCATCCTGACGATGAGACTTTAGGCTGTGGCGGGGCGATCGCTCTCCTTCAATCACAGCCGCCAAACTCACAGCCGCCAAACTCACAGCCGCCAAACATCCACATTTTAGTCATTAGCGATGGCACTCAGTCACACCCTAATTCTCAGCGCTATCCTGCTGCTAAGCTACGCGCCCTGCGTCAGAATGAAACGCTGCGGGCAATGAAGATTCTGGGTGTTGCTAACGCCGCCGTTAGCTTTTTGAACCTGCCCGATACCCAGGTGCCTCAGATCGGCTCATCAGGTTTTGCTGCAGCCGTTCGCCGAGCCCAAACTTATTTGGCCTCACTGCCGCTTAAAACTATTTTGCTTCCCTGGCGCTACGATCCTCACTGCGATCATCAGGCTACCTATCAAATCATCAAAGCTGCTGCTGACCCGGCCATCCGGCTAGTAGAGTATCCCATCTGGGACTGGGATAGCCAGCAGACAGCAGAATTAGCTGGCTCTGTGGCGATCGCCCCCTGGCGACTTGACATTCATTCAGTTGTTGCGCTCAATCAGCAGGCCATTAGCGCCTATCGCTCACAAACCACTCGCTTAATCGACGATGATCCAACGGGCTTTCAGCTATCAGCTCAAATGCTCAAACACTTTCAGGTTCCTTGGGAAGTTTTCATTGAAGAAATTGCATAATCTTCTCTGCATGATCTTTCAGGCACCTCAAAATTCAAATTATTCTCTCCCTTACACTTCCTAATTCTATGAATAAGCCGCCCGCCGAAACGCTCTCAGCCGGATACTTTGAAGATATTTACAGCAAAGACCCCGATCCTTGGGACTTTGAGACCAGCGAGTATGAGGCCAACAAATACCAAGCCTCTCTCGCGGCGCTGCCGGGCGATCGCTATCAGTCGGCCTTTGAAATTGGTGGCTCTATTGGCG
>JBARVS010000426.1:0-2021 GCA_049646385.1 Phormidesmis sp.
GCTTAACGCTTTGCTCAAAAGCCGCTGCTGTGCTAGGGCAAAGGCACCCATAATGCCAGCTCTGCTGCCTAGCTTCGGCGGCACAATATAGTTTTCAATATCGTGAGTAATTTTAGGAACGTCTAAATAGCCGTTGAGCTGCTTGCGAACTTGAGTGTGAATGAGCCCAAAAAGCTGCTGTTGTTCCATCACGCCACCACCCATGATAATTCGCTCGGGCGAGAGCGTGAGAATATAGTTAATCAGGCCAGCTGTCAAATACTGTGCTTCTAACGTCCAAGCTGGATGGTCAACAGGTAGAGAGGCGGCTTCTTGACCCCATCGTTTTTCAATGGCAACGCCAGAAGCTAAGCCTTCTAAGCAGTCTTGATGGAAAGGGCAAACGCCTGCAAAAGGGTCGGTCGTGCGATCGCGTGGGATGAAAACATGACCCATCTCAGGATGCAGCAATCCATGAATAAGCTGACCACCGACCATGCCACCACCGCCAATGCCAGTCCCCACCGTTAAATAAATAAAAGTCTCTAGGCCCTGCGCATTTCCCCAGCAATATTCACCGAGCGCAGCAGCATTAACGTCACTATCAAAGCCTACAGGTACCCTAAGCTCACGTTCAATGACCCCCGCAAAATCAACCTGCTGCCATCCCGGTTTGGGCGTATTTAAAAACCAGCCAAAAGTAGAAGAGCTCGGGCGCAGGTCTACAGGGCCAAAAGCACCAATCCCAACGGCATCTAAGGGGCCTTCGCGTTTTATTTGCTGGCCAAAGAAATCAATTACCCGCGAGATGGTTTCTGCAGGTGTTGTTGTTGGAATGCGAACGAATGCGCGCACATCACTAGGGCCAGTGCCTACCGCGCATACAAACTTTGTGCCACCTGCTTCTATTCCACCGAAAAGAGGCATTGCTAAAAATATCCCTCCGCTATTATTTCACAGCCCGTTATTTTTGCATATCAGTGCAGGGTTCTCCAAGCCTCTAGTCAACTATTACTCAACCCAACGACATAGATCCACATCCTCATAAAGTCCTCAATGTTTTGATCTATAACTAAGTGCTTAAACGAAGAGCGCGTTTAGTTGTAAAGAGTGTTCAGCCAAAGAGGGAAACCGCTATGTTCAGCAAAATCATGATTGCGCTAGATACCCGCGAAGCCTGCCATTCTTTATTTGATGAAGCCTTGGTCTTAGCCCAGGCAACCAAGGCCAAACTTATTTTACTCAGCGTGCTAACGCCAAACAACGACACGCCTTTACCGCTGCTGGCCTACCCCGGCGTAACGGGCTATCCGCTGACCATAAATGAAACCGTTTGGGAAGTTCAGCAGCGGCAGTACAAGCAGCGTAAGGCTGAAGGGCTCAGCGTTCTGGCTCACTTCGTTGATCAAGCTGTAGCGATAGGAGTGCAGGCTAAGTGGGTGCAGGCGGTGGGCGATCCAGGCAGCGCGATTTGTGACTGTGCCCAAACCGAAGAGGTTGATTTGATAATGGTGGGTAGCCACGGGCGCAGGGGTCTTAACGAGCTGTTGTCAGGAAGCGTCAGCAGCTATGTCATGCACCGTGCTTGCTGTTCTGTTTTGGTGGTGCATGAAAAAAAAATCAAGGGATCAGCCTAGCCCAATGAGTGATCAAACGAGCGACCCAACGAGTTGTCACGAAAGCGTTTGAAGAAACGAAGCGATCGCGATTAAGTTTGTTCTATCGCCGCCTGTCGCAATTTTTGGGCCATAGCTTTTAGCGTGACTGCGGACATTAAGATTTTTTCACTATTTTTTTTGTGAGAAGTCCAAAAAGTTCTATCATTACAAAAAACATATCTGGAGATTTCATGAAAAAAACATTTACGGTTCCAACGCTCAGCGACGATCAGGCAGCTCAGTCGTTAAAGGACACCATTTTGACATCGGAGCCTAATGCAAAAGTTGAGATTGATAGCAAGGCTAAAACGGTGGCGATTGAGTCTGAAGCCTCTGAAGAGACCTTTAAAGAGCTAATTGTTGCAGAAGGACATAAGCTCGGGT
>JBARVS010000427.1:0-3695 GCA_049646385.1 Phormidesmis sp.
GTCGTCACAATCTTCGCCAGCACCTTACTCACCTGCTGCGGCGTATAAAACTCCCCCGCCTTCTTCCCCGCCCCGCTGGCAAACTGCCCAATTAAATACTCATAGGCATCGCCTAGCACATCACTCTCGGTATCCTCCAGCCGAAAATCAATCTTGTTCAGATGCACCAAAATCTTCGCAATCAGCGCATTCTTCGCCTTCGTCGTCCGCCCCAGCTTCGTAGAGGTTAAATCCAAATCCTCAAACAGATGGTCAAAGTCCTCCTCACTCTCATTCCCCATCGTCGAACGCTCAATGCTATTCAGCACCTGCGTCAAATCATCCAAAATAAACGTAGAAGCCGCAAAATCCTCATCCTTCAGATTTTCCTCATGCGCCTTTTCCGTCCCCACCGCCCGCAGCGCCAACGCCCCAAATAGCTCCGACGGCTTCAAAAAGTAACCCAAATGCGCAATCGACTCCTCTGCCAACGCCTTCAGATATTCCTGCCCCTCCTCCGAGTTCTCATCAATCTCCCCAAACTCAATCCCATCCTCCGCGAGCATCTGATTCGCGTATAGATGCTGCCGCTCCGACAAATACTTATAAAAAATGAACCCTAAACAATAGTCTCGAAACTCATCGGCATTCATTTTGCCCCGCAGCTCATCCGCAATCTTCCAGAGCTTCGCTTCTAGCTGCTTCTTTTCGTCGTTCGCCATTAAATGAGTACACCTGAGTAATTCATATCAACACCTATTGGCGTTATCCGAGATACAGCACAAGTCAAAGCCTATAGAACCCTACCGAAGCTGGCTGAGAACCCCAGGAGTATGCTTTGCTAGCGCCTACGGTACTTTAGCAAGCTGTGTACAAATTGGGGCGACAGCTAATCCAGCACACCATGAGCCTGATAAGGCGCTCAGAGCTGGCTAGTGTAACCCAACGATACCTTGGACAAAACGGAAGCCACACCAGTCCATAGAGGCGACACAGGCGCATAACGTGGACTTTGGACACGCTCCTTAAGCCATGAGCCAGTAAACGCGTCTATGCTGCGATCGCTATCAACTGCATCAGCTATCAGCGATCACCCTAGCACCCGCAGCGAAACCTTTGAGAGCAACCCTCTGAAGGAGAGAGAGGAAGCGATATGCAACTTCCCCTTCTCTGCACCGGTCGGTCAGGTTAATCAGCGCTAGAAAGCGATCACGATTCTGCGGGTGGCTTAGTGGCCTTTTGCTTGCGCTCAAAAGCTTGGATGCTGGGATTTTCTAGGACAAAACCATCGGGCGTGAGTTCACCGATCTGTCCAGTGACCGCCGCCACCCATGATTCGTATTGCTCATTAGCCGTCGTCAGCTTTTTCCAGACCTTAGGCTTAACCGTGGCCGATACTTGCCGCCCGTCACAGTCAATCGTGAATTGCTGCCAGCCGTTTTCGACCGCCTCTGAAGTGGGCAACTCACTGATTTTAATCGTGGCCTCTAGCTTGCCAGGAACGCTCATCGGAACACCTCAATAGGGGAATGCTCCCTAACATAGCTGCCAACGCCCGATAACGAAATAGCGATGGTTGAAGCGATCGCGGACTAGATGTAAAAGCTGCTCCGGATCGATCAGACTACCTTGTCGCTAACCACTGCTACGAGTATGGCGCTGCGAAGACTGGCTTCTTAGGTACTGGCTAACGCTAGACCCACCGACCCTTACTCCTTCTCCATCTAATTTTTTCCGCTCTTTGAACAGTACAGTCTAATTCTATGAGTAGGCCCGCTTTGCCACATCTTGCTATGGCAAAAAGTAGTCTAAAAGCAGCCATTTTTTATATGTATATTTATACGTATAAATATACATATAATGTGCGTATATTTATACGTATAGCTAGATGCACATTATACGTATAGAAGCCGCATAGTACGGACGTGTGCCCTACCTTCATTTAGCGCCGAGAACCGTCATCAAGTGGGGTGAAGCCGCCTATGGCGATTATCAATGAGGATAGAGAGTAAAATCTCTATCTAGCCAGACCACATAAAATATTCTGCCGTCTCGATAGCCAACCATAGACTTCATTCCCGAGAATCTAAAAGCAATTAGATTCACATCGGCAGTAATGTGGGGTGGGACTGGCGCTTTGATAGCATCTTGCTCAATCCTTTCGTATCCTAGTCCGTGACGATGAACTGACTGAATCATGCTCCATGTCAGTTCGCTCAGTTTCCGCAACTTAACTGAAAACTGGGCTTGGTCATCGCCCTCACATTGAGTAATGCAATAGTCCGACTGTAGATATTGAAGGGAAAACACTGGTGGTTGCTGTTCAGCCGGAATGCTATCTTTCGTCTTAGGCTGAGCAATTCTCCCACGGCCTTTGCCAGACTTCTTTTTAAGCCGACTTCCTCTTTTATCCGACATCCTCAGCTACGACTTGCGTCTGAAAGTAGGTCTTCATTAAATTAAGCGAAATAGTTTGCCCAGAAGCCGTTTCCGTCCAAGGTAATTCATCATGAGTCATGTCACGGAGTTTCCAGGCGGAGAACTGTCCGTAGACCGCATAGACATCATCTAAAAGCTCAGACGTTTCCTGGCTTAAAACGCTGAAGTCAAAGTCATCAGGAGTCGGGATTGAGTTAGACCCATAAGACTTAAACGTCTGATAGACTTCAGGGACGACAGGCCCATGTTTCCAGGCTTCAATAGGCTCCGGGAAAAGTGGTGAACCAGAAAGAGCCAAATGGAACCCTTGGGCATAGTAAAGGA
This sequence comes from Phormidesmis sp., assembly GCA_049646385.1. Classification (GTDB taxonomy): domain Bacteria; phylum Cyanobacteriota; class Cyanobacteriia; order Phormidesmidales; family Phormidesmidaceae; genus Phormidesmis. The sequence goes on from JBARVS010000427.1 coordinate 2,743, forward strand.
GCTTTTGAAGCTTCAGGTTCGAGATGAGATCGCCGGACTCATAGTCGCATTGGCACAAGAAATACTTTGCTACGTCAACAGCCTGAACCATAAACCCTCCTCGAAACATATGTCTTCATACTACTTAGTTCTATTGTACTAAACTCATTCCGTATAACAAGGGGCAAAAGGTTTAGATCTAAAAACTATTACCTAGTATCACCATACTTTGCTTTGCGCTCACACATCATCCCAACTAATCCACTTCACCACCTAGCCACCCACACACCACGCACCGCCCGATCGCCGCTCCGTACCAGGGCGGCTTTCTCATGCCCCTCACCACCACAGCCCAAAACCCAGCCACAGCAGCGGGTGCAGAACTTCAGTATATAGAAATTACCTCTACTGAAGTTCTGCACCGCACTTAAGACTCCGATCCAAGCCAGTGTGCGCAAGGTCATTCCGCGAGCGATAGCGATGCGCCCAAGGTCGAAGACCGCCTCATTACCTCAGTCGCCCACCAAGGCACCCGCAACCAGGTCAAGCCATCAATAAATAGCCACTAAAGCCTTACCGTCACCGCCGCGAGTCCTTCAGCAGCTCCTGACGATTGTGCTCGGTCGGAATACCGCGAGCCACCGCCGAAGATTGCTAGGGCGATCAGCTCAGCACTGCTCAGAAGGTGGCGATCGCCCGTCCGACTGCGCAAGATAAGGCATATTTTTCGCACTCCCTCACAGTTGTTGTTCCCTTTCCTCTGTCTTGTTCCCATAGTGTAAATACTTGTTCCCATAGCGTAAGTAGTTACACAAACAGGAACAACATAGAACAAAGCATAGTCCGCAAAGGTTGTTGCTCTTCCAGAAAGCGAACGCTGAAACGCTTTGCTGTTAAGGGTTTTAAGAGTTGTTGCACATTCTGCCGCAATAGTTGTTGTATATTCTGTTGCATTCTGTTGTTTATTTCCTGTT
>JBARVS010000428.1:0-3841 GCA_049646385.1 Phormidesmis sp.
AAACAGCCTGCATTCCAGTTTCTAAATTACGAACTGGGATGAAGCCATATTTCATATTGTGATAGTAGGATGAGACCGCTCTGGCAATAGGATTGCGCAAAATAATGATGAACTTAGCATTGGGTAGGTGCGATCGCAGCCGAGCGGGTACTTCCGGCCTACCCAAATAGTTGGGTCTCTTAATGCCCAAACAGGGTTGATGCTTGTCTTCAAACAGCGCCTCCAAAGGCTGAATGCCAAACTGTTCATAGTCAGGAGACTCAAAGCAAGGAATCTCTTGAGGCGGCATATACACTGCTGGGTGCTCTGCAAGGCAAGCTTGGACAAAGGTAGAAGCAGACTTTTGAGCGCCGAGAATAACAAAGTTAGGAAGCATAGCTGTTGGCTAAGTAGCGACAGTTTTCTTAAAGTGAGAAAGTATTAACCTAGCTGAGGTTTTGATACGCCCGCATACAAACCGTTGCGATGAGAGATTTGCCTACTAGCTGCAGACTTTACGTACTGCCGCCGTCGGTAGCCACTGCCTAAAGAAGCGCCGACTAAAACACCTAAAGGAGACATCGCAAACACGTAGACGACAACATTGTCGGTAATCATCCCAACGGCAACCCCAATAAGCGCTAGAAAAGCCGCTAGGTGAGTATGGGCATTAGCCCGGTCGTGCGTATTGGCCCAAATCCAGTTTGAAAAGGTTTTAACCAGCAGAGCGCTGTAACCCCAGATCCATAGAACCACGCCAGCTAAGCCATAGTCGTAAAAAAATCTTAGATAGTCATTATGGGGATGAATAGAGTTTGTTTCTTTGGCGACTGGAATTGTCACCGATCCTGGCCCCTGGCCGAGTAAAGGAGCCTTCATTGCTGAAGCATAAACAACGCCCCAAATTTTACTGCGGCCCGCCGTATCAACCTGAACGCCCCCCACCGTAGCGTTATCACCAACGCCCGTAAATCTGGCGTTGACAGACGGGATAAAGGTAAATGCTGCGTAGCTAACCATAGCGAGCGAAGCTAAGATAAACAGCGTTTTAAATAGACCTTTGAAGCTGCTAAGGGAGGTTTGAGAGATAACGGCCAGCAGTACACATATCACCGAAACCATGCGGGAAAGGCTAGAGACAATGGTAATAATCACAAGGCCGCTGTAGAGGAGCGATCGCGGTTTGCCATATCGCCAGCTCGCAAGCAGCCAAGCAACGCCAGATATTGAAAAGAGCGCGTAGGCCCTTGATCCCACGAGCCCTCCTGCGCCTAAAGCGGTCGTTAAACTGCCTATCCAAAAAAGACCCGCAGAAAAAAGCGTCACCATGGGCAGATACTTTTCAACATAGTCAGGGATGTTAAAAGAGCGAGTGCTCTCTACGCAGCTAAGTATCAGAATTCCTACAAAGGCTATGTAAACTGATATATTTTGCAATCCTACAATTGGAGATACCTCACTATTTGAGAGATGTCCGATCAGGCTTAGAATAGTAAATATAACAAAGGCAATTAGGCCAAGTGCAGGCTGCGCTGCTTTAGGAATTCGGCCTTTGATGGCGATCATCAGCCAGGTCACTAGCGCAAGAGCAATGGTAAAAAGGGCAAGGGCACTGAGCGGGCCTAGCTTCATCCCGCGAGATAAGTCTGCCGTGGCGCTGATGAACAGCGCTATGATCATGGTTGTTTTAAAGAGACTCATGGGTTGGCTGCGATCGCACCTCCTATAGACAGCAAAAGTAGACAGCAAAAGTAAAAACGCAAAAGTAAAAAATTCGTCACAGCTAGCTGCTCACCGCTGTTGCTACCTGCTTGAAAAAAGCCGCCGCTGCTGCCGGCGTATACTCAGCAATCAGCGCTTCAGACTGCTGACCCATACAGCCAATCAGCTCAGGATCTTTTAAAAACTGAATCATGAGCTTAGAGAGTTCTTCAATGTTATAAGGATCAAACAAATAGCCGTTTTCCCCCTCTACAATCATCTCCAAAGCGCCCGCCTGCTTTGAGCACAATATCGGCTTGCCAAATAACATGGCCTCTAGCACCACCATTCCCCAAATATCTTCCAAGGTTGGAAACACAAACACATCTACAGACTGAAAGTAACTGCCCAACTCACCGTAGGTTTTCCATCCAACAAACTGAATTTGGCTCTCTAACCCCTTTTGGCTGACCCAGCCTTCTAGTTCCTCGCGCTGCTCTCCATCGCCGATAACAATTAGTCTAAAGCCTTCATATCCGCGCTCATTAATATCGGCGCAGGCTTTTAATAACGCATCAATCCCCTTGCGGTTAATGACTTGGCCAATATAGAGAAACGTGATTGGCTTTTGAGCTGCTGAAGCTTGTAAGCAAACCTTTGAATCAGAAACAGTCCCAGGCTTGACAACAGTATTTTTTGCAAGTAAAGCCTGTTTATCAGGTATTTGATAGGGCCTAGCAAATACTCGTTCTGGCCTGACGCCCAAATCTTGTGTAAGATAGGCTTTGCCCGCCTGAGAATTTGTAATAAAGCCGTTCATTCGCTGGGCTACCCACTGGCGCATTCTCAGGCGAAAACGGCTATCTGTCATATCTGTATTGGGAGAGCTACCGCTGTAAATCAACACGGTTTTCCACTGCCAAAGCGGTTTAAGAAGCAGGATCAAGACCGTCCAAAGCGAAAACCCAGTGACAAAAATAAGCTCAGGCCGAAACGCTATAAGCTTTGGAATAATTTGAGTTGAGAGCACCTGCAGGGTACGATCATAGCCCGTTCGCGTTTTTCGCAGCAAAATCTCTCGCCGTTCGCCAACGATCTCAACGGGAAAAGTATCTTCGCAGCCCGGAACAAACCCCGGCCAAACCGCCGTAAAGATTTTGGTATCTGGAAACAATTTTCCCAGCTCTCTTAATACTGGCTGAATGTAAAACCCTAAGCTCATAGTAGGGCTCACCCAGGCAATGCGAATATTGGTTGATAAAGCGCGATTAGGCCGACTCATTGTATTCTCTCAAGAATGGAAAAGGTAAAGGATTAAATATTTCAATGGCTCAAAGTGTTTCTCAGCATCGTTGAAGCACATTACTAAGATCCCGTCGCAGATTTTTCTAGTCTGCCTAGAAGCTGCAGCCCCGCGATTCTGGCGTAGGGCAATCCCCAATAAAACGGCCATAGCCAGCCAGCGTGCCGCTGCATAAACACTTTCCGTTCATTAAAAGGAAGACCTTTGGGCTGATTCAATCTCCTAAATCTTTCATAAAACCCTAAATGAGACTGTCGCCAAGGTTTTGTTTGAGCAGAATCGTTTTTACACTCGCCTAAAAAGCCAGGGGCCACCCAAATGTTACATCCCGCTCGTCGGGCTCTTAAGCCATAGTCAATGTCACCAATGCCATGAGAAAAGGCGCTATCCAAATTGCCGATCTTTTGCGTAACTTCGTGAGAAATTAGCACGCAGTTGCCATTCATGGTATGACACGCTTTGGGCTTAGCCTCAGGTAAAACCCGCTTGTATTTGAAAGGGTTCCACCAGCTCAAAGATTGAAGCCCGCCATAGCTAGAATGGTGGGTGTCAGGATCTTGAATTGAGCCGACGATAATGCTAGGCGATGGCTCACTTTGATGTATTGTTTTGGCCGTGAGCACTAGCTGAGATAAGGCATCAGAACGTAGGAGAGTATCATCATTTAGCCACAGATAATACTGATAGCCCTGCTGCAAAGCTTCTGAAAAAGCCCAATTCATAGAGCGGTTCCAAAATAAATTACCCTCGCTTGATAAAACATGCACTGCGGGAAACTTCTCTTTTACGGCATCCGCTGTTCCGTCCGTAGAACCATCATCAACTAAGTAAACGTCTATAGCTATGTGCTCAGTAACC
>JBARVS010000429.1:0-8933 GCA_049646385.1 Phormidesmis sp.
AGAAAAGGTAACCGTCTCAGGTAGGAGGAGTCTATGCATGTGCTGTTTGTAGAAGATGAGCCTAAAATCGCTAGCTTTGTGCAGGTAGGGCTCAAAGCGCATGGATTTGTAGTCGACTACTGCGACCATGGTGATTTGGCCTATGAAAAAGCCACTGAGAACGAATATGACGTTATTTTGCTCGACATTATGATGCCGGGTAAAGACGGCCTGTTTATTCTTAAGCAGCTTCGCCAAATGGGGCGCAACACGCCCGTTATTTTGCTCACGGCTCGCAATGAACTAGACGATCGCTTGCAGGGCTTGAACCTAGGCGCAGATGACTATATTGCTAAGCCTTTTTTTGTAGAAGAGCTGGTCGCGCGAATTCAGGCGGTGGTTCGGCGCAGCGTGGGAGAACGGCAAAACTTGGTCACCGTTGGGCCATTTAAGCTAGATCGAATTACGCGCACGGTCGTTTGCGGTGAGCAGGCGGTAGAGCTAACCACGCGGGAGTTTAACTTGCTGGAGTATTTGATGCGATCGCCCGGCCGAGTATTCACCCGCACCCAAATGCTAGAACATGTGTGGGGCTATGACTTTGACCCTAGCACCAACGTAGTAGACGTGTGCATTCAGCGCCTGCGCAAAAAAATCAGTATCAAAGGCCAAGATCGCTGGATTGAAAGCGTACGCGGCGTCGGCTATCGATTCCGTCAGGCAGAGGCAGCAGCTTAAAGGAGATCTATCGGAGAACGCTGGAGTGAAGCTGAGGTCTTTTCGCTTACGGATTGCGCTATTGTCGGTGGCTTTAGCGGGCGGCGCGCTGGTGGGCTTTGGCTTGGTGGCTTGGCAACTGATCTATGTAGCAAAAGTAAGAACCTTGGATGCCAAGCTAGGTAGCCAGCTGCGGCAGATGACGGTAGTGCGATCGCCCGAATGGTGGCAAAGCTTTGTTGAAATTGAGCTGCCGCGCGGATTGGACACGCAGCGCAACACGCCGATCACCCTGCTAGCCGTAGACAGCAAAGGCTATACCCTACGCTATTCGGTCAGTGAAGCTCAGCTAGGCAATGTCACGTTAGACGTAAGGCAGATGCTCTCTAACGCATCTGAAGATTCAACTCCCAAAGGAGCCAGCAAAGGGCTAGTTACAGAGACACCAACCCTCTCGCCAATACCTAAGCTATCGACTCAAAATACGGCAACGGGAAGCTGGCGCGTGGGAATTTTGAACTCTGAGGTGGGCCAAGGGGCGATCGCTGTCAGCCTGCAAACTATTGATCGCGACATGGCGATTATTCGCAACATCTTTTTGGTGTCCATTCCGGCAACTTTGCTGGCGATCGCAGGCGGCGCTTGGCTGCTCTCAGGCAGTGCCCTAAACCCGGTGCGCAACCTCACGAGCGTAATTAAGCAAGTCACCGCCACCGGGCTCGATCAGCAAGTACCCGTGGGCAGCGCCGATGTAGAATTTGTCGAACTCATTGAAGTCTTTAACCAAATGCTGACGCGGCTAGAGCGTAGCTTTAAGCAGTCTGCACGCTTCAGCGGCGATGCGGCCCACGAGCTAAAGACCCCGCTGGCCATCCTGCGCGGCGAGCTAGAGCTGGTCATGCATCAGGCCAAACCAGGCTCAGACTTGCAGCAAAGCTTAAGTAAGCTAATGGACGAGGTCTCCAGGCTCAGCACAATTGTGCGCAAGCTGCTGCTGCTGTCGCTAGCCGATGCCGGACAAATGAGCCTGCGGCGATCAAAAATCGATTTAGCAGAAATTTTGACCGTACTGGTAGAAGATATTGGGCTGCTTGCGCCCGACTTACCAGTGACGATCAAGCTAGATAAAAATCTGCGGGTCAAAGGTGATTACGATTTGCTCACTCAGGTGCTGCAAAATATGATAGACAACGCGGTTAAATACAACTTGCCGGAAGGGTCACCGCAGCGATCGCTCTCTATTACAGGTCGCAAGCGAATCAGCACTGTGCAGATAACGGTTATTAACGCATCAAGAGATATTCCATTAGAGGAACGCGATCGCCTCTTTGACCGATTTTACCGAGGTGATTCGTCTCGCAACCGCAAGTGCGAAGGCTTTGGGCTAGGCTTAAGCCTGTCGCGCGAAATCGCCCGCGCCCACAACGGAGAACTGCGCCTCAACAAAACGCCCCCCGGCGAAACAGGATTCACCCTAACGTTACCGATATATTAATTTAGCCAATGCCTACCACTACCCCCGCACAGCGCTCTGCAAATCCTTCTGTACAAACCCCTCAGCCCTGGCATCAAGCGCTAGCCCAACCCGCCCAAGAATTTGCACAAACCCCACTTAAAATAATTTCAGGGCGCATTCCAGCAGGGCTAAACGGCACATTTTACCAAAATGGCACTGGCCGACTCAGTAGAGGCAGCGAGCCCGTTGGCCACTGGTTCGATGGAGACGGCGCGATTTTACGAGTCAGCATCCATCCCGCAGGCGCAACCGCCACCTATCGCTATGTGCAAACCAAGGGCTACCAAGCAGAAAGCCAAGCGGATAAATTCCTCTATGGAAACTACGGTATGCGCTCCCCCGGCCCGCTGTGGAAGCACATCACAGGGCTCATCAAAGGCACAGCCATCAAAAATTCTGCAAACACCTCTGTGCTGGCACTCTCCGATAAGCTGCTGGCGCTGTGGGAAGCTGGAAACCCTCATAGTCTGGATCTAGAAACCCTAGAAACATTGGGTCAAGAGTCTTTAGGTTGGCTGCAATCAGCCCAGCCTTTTTCGGCCCACCCTATCAAAGATCCGTTGAGTAGAGAGATTTATAGTATCGGCGTAGATTCGCTGTGCAATCTATTCGTTTATCGCTGTGATGCGGCCTGTAACCTGATTAAAAAAGCGACGATTCCCCTCAAAGACGTGCCTTTGGTACACAGCTTTGTGATGGCCGGATCGTATCTCGTCTTCCTAATTTCGCCCGTTAAGATCAACCCGCTGCCGCTGCTATTTAATCGACAAAGCTACGCAGATTCTATTGAGTGGAAAGCAGAGCGCGGTACGCAAATTATAGTAGTCAACCGCGAGAGCCTAAAAGTGGTTGCCAAAGAATTCACCGATCCTTGGTTTCAGTGGCACTATGGCAACGGCTGCGTGGATTCTGATGGAAACATACGATTAGATTTTGCCCGATTTGATGACTTCACGCACATTAACGAGGTGCTGCGCGAGGTGCCCACTGGCAGGATGAAAACAACCGCCTATGGGCGGCTTTGGCAGCTCCGTTTAGATCCCAAAACCGGACGGGTGCTCAGCAGTGAATGCGTGTTAGATCGAGACTGCGAATTTCCGCAGGTAAGAGCTGCTCAAACGGGTCAACCCTGGCAGCATACCTATGTACTAATGCATCGCGATGGCGTGATTACTGGGCAAGACTGGTTCGGCGCGGTGGGCCGATTTGACTATGCTTCCGGTAAATTAATTCAGGCAGATTTGGGCGCAGGCTGCTATGGTAGCGAGCCGATACATGTAGCAGATAGCCTGAGTCCTGACAAAGGCTGGCTGTTAGTGGTGGTTTATAACGCGGTGGGCGATCGCTTTCGAGGCGCCAAAGGCGATCGCAGCGAACTATGGATTTTTAACGCCGATATCTTAGGCGAACCTGTCTGCCGATTAGCCTTGCCCAGCGTCATTCCGCTAGGCTTTCACGGCACTTGGCAAGCGTCTTAGCATTGGCATCAAGGCGCAAACGCTAAGACAAACTTGCCATAAGACCTGTCAGCAAGCTCTATCAGCCTTACTTATTAGGCTGAGGCGTCATGCGCAAATAAGGCTTAACTTCCGTCACGCCCTTTGGAAACTGCTTTTTCGCATCTTCTGTAGAGATAGAAGGCACAACAACACAATCGCCGCCGTCTTGCCAGTTGCCAGGCGTCGCCACCTGATGATAGTCAGTTAGCTGCAAGGAATCAATCACGCGCAAAATTTCGTCGAAGTTGCGGCCTGTGCTAGCAGGATACGTAATCGTCAGGCGAATCTTTTTGTTAGGATCAATCACAAATACTGAGCGCACCGTGAGCGTGTTGCCCGTGCTGGACTCAGGATGCAGCATTCCGTACAGGGTGGCAACCTGCTTATTATCATCAGCCAAAATTGGGTAGTTAACCGCAGTGCTTTGGGTTTCGTCAATGTCTTTAATCCAGCCCTGGTGAGACTCAACGCCATCAACGCTAAGCGCGATAGTTTTGACATTGCGCTTTTTGAACTCGTCTTGCAGCGAAGCAACCAAGCCTAGCTCGGTAGTGCAAACGGGCGTATAGTCAGCGGGGTGAGAAAATAGCACTACCCAGCTATCGCCTGCCCACTCGTGAAAGTTAATGTCACCCATAGAGGACTTTTGCGTAAAGTCTGGGGCGATGTCGCCGAGTTGAAGTGCCATATTGAAAATTACCTCTTGAGTTAGCTGTAAATTTTTTGAGTGATGTACTGCGAAAAACTTCTCAGTAGATTTTGCCACAATCCCCGGTATTCCGATGGGAGTTTAGTAGATTTATTAATAATACCGTGGATGTCTAAGCGTGGATGTTTGAGATGGCTAGCTCCGGTTTGCCCTCTGCCTGTCCCTCTTGCCCCATGTCACAGCAAGCCCGGAAGTCCTAACGCTAAGGCCGTAATTGTTCCAGCTACGCAAATTTCACCAGAGGCTATCAGCGCTGGAATCTCTGCGATGGGCTTAAGGACAACTTCGATATCCTCTGTACTATCTAGCTGTTGCTGGCCCATAAGCTGAGCAAACTGCGCTTTGAACAGATAAATACGGTTGTTTTGCTTGACGGGGCTGTTGTAAAAAGCCGCAATTTTTTCCCACTTTTTAGAAACATAGCCTGTTTCCTCCTTTAGCTCCCGCTGCGCCACCGCTAAGGGTTCTTCCTGTGGGTTGAAGGTACCCGCTGGCAGCTCTAGTAAAATTTCATTCACACCGTGGCGATACTGTCGCACAAATATCACTTGGCCATCGTCTGTAATGGGTAACACTGTAGCGATATCAGGTCGCAGGCTCACAAAGTAGTCATCTACCCTTTTGCCGTTGGGCAGCAAAAGGGCATCTTGCCTAAGCTGATACCAGCGGTGGTCAAAGACCATTTTTGAGCTGAGCGTTGTCCATTTTTCGATATTTTTTGACATAGATATTTTTGACATGGCTGTATTATCTACACATAGCCCATTATTAAGATCATCATGGCAGAGAGTTCTCCTATTGCAGTCCTAAGCAAAGTCCTATTAGTTGACGACGAACCCGGCTTGCGGGAGTCGGTGCAGGCTTACTTAGAGGACAGTAACTTTCAGGTGCAGGTGGCCAGCAACGCCGCTGAGGGCTGGGACATGTTGCAGCAAGAAATGCCAAATGTGCTGGTTTCAGACATTATGATGCCTCAGGTAGATGGCTATCAGTTTTTAAAGCAGGTGCGTGATGACGTGCGCTTTCAGGCTCTGCCAGTGGTGTTTTTGACAGCAAGGGGAATGACGAGCGATCGCATCCAAGGCTACAAAGCCGGCGCTGACGCCTATCTCGCTAAACCCTTCGATCCCGAAGAACTTGTCGCCATCCTCAACAGCCTGATTGATCGCCGCGCCGCCCAAGCCCCCGATCCGTCTGGCACGCCCGACATGGCTACTATGGCAAGGCAAATTGAAGAAATCAAAGCCCTGCTTACGCAGCGCGGCAGCATGATTAAGCAAAACAACAGCGGTATTCGCATCGACTTTACCCCGCGCGAGCAAGACGTGCTCGATCTAGTCGCCGAAGGCTTGATGAATAAAGAAATTGCCAGCCGACTAGGAACGACGGTGCGCAACGTAGAAAAATACGTCAGCCGTTTGTTTGGCAAAACAGGCACAAATAGCCGGACTGAATTAGTGCGCTATGCCTTAGAAAACGGTTTAGTAACCACCTAGATTCTGTCTATCCGGTTGGCAAGTCGATAAAATCTTTGGCCTCCCACTTCAGCACAGAAGCCTCAACCCCTTCGGTTTGCTTGCGCTTTGAATCCGCTTCAAACCAGGCTATGACTTGCTCGTTGGTTAGCGCTTCTACAGTAGTATCCAAATCTTTGGCAATGTATATCAGCAGCTTGCCCGTAGAAAGCGTCAGCCGGGTCAAAAACTTTTCGGGCGTGGTGAGCAGCGCGGCATCTACAGCGGCTGATTCTTCGGTGGTTAAAAACTGTAATGACATAGAAAATAAGCTATTTTTCGGCAGGGTCTTTGGCTTTGACGAGGTAGCCGCACTGATGCTCGCCGTTTACAAGCCAGTGGGTGCGCTCTACCGAGCAGTCAGGCAGCGCGATCGCAAACATCGCTAGCTCATGCCCGCAAACGGTCGGGTAAGATTCGGCAATATGGGCGATCGCACAGTTATATTCAGTAATCACAAAAGCATCGCTACGTTCCCCTTCAGCCGGATGGCACTCCGCCATATAGCCTTCAGCCTGACGCAAATTCACCAGCGTCTGCATCCTTTCAATCAGCGGTGCCTCGCCTAGCTTTTCTCTATACTCCTTTGCCTTACTTTGCCACTGACGCTTCAGCAGCTTGCTCACCTGCTCTGGCCCCATCGTATCTGCCACCGTATGCAGCAGCGACAGCGCAAACTGGTCGTACTGGTCAGGAAAATGCTCACGCCCCTTGCGACTAAGCTGATAGAGGTGATTAGGCCGACCAAGCCCTTCTTGACTGCTTTGATGCTCAATCAGATCGCTGGTTTCCAAGGTTTTTAAGTGGCGGCGAATAGCCTGCGGGGTGACCTCAAGGTGACGGGCGATCGCACCTGCTGTTGCCGTTCCACGCTTGAGCAAAAAGCGCAAAATGTCCTCTCTAACGGATGATGTGATTTGAGAAGTCATTATTTAGTAGGCGCTCGCATCTAGGCGCTGATGTCTGCAAATGGCAATCATTTGTTTACAATACTTTAGAAACACTTTGGTTGCTAAAGTAGAGCTATTAAAGTAACCTTTAAACATAGAGTTTAACAACCGCTGCGTTGCTTAACTTACTCAATCTTAAACCAAAACTATCTTTAGTAGGCACACCCCAAAGCACATGAGCGCACCTAATCCTAATCAGGGCTCTGATAAAAGTCTCGAAATCATGCGAAACTTTGCCCAAAGCTACGCCAAGCGTACAGGCACCTACTTTTGCCAGGACTTAGGCGTCACCGCTGTCGTAATCGAAGGATTAGCCAAGCATAAAGACGACTTAGGCGCGCCCCTTTGTCCTTGCCGTCACTACGAAGACAAAGAAGCTGAGGTAAAGGCTTCCTTCTGGAACTGCCCCTGCGTACCCATGCAAGAGCGGCAAGAGTGTCACTGTATGCTCTTCCTCACCGAAGAAAATCCTTTCTCGGGCACAGAGCAATCCATCACCTTCGATCAAATCCGAGCCGAGACCAACACCGTGAAATAGTCACTGTGAAGCAGTCACTGTGAAATAGTCATCTCCTCGGCTTATTTCTTATCTTTTTCACCGCCCCCTTGTCCTTATCGATGCTCAAGCAGGTAGCCCAACGCCCATGACATCCAGCGTTCAGTCTGTTGTTAGTCAACCTTACAAATACGGCTTCATTACCGATATCGAAGCCGACTCGCTTCCTCGTGGCCTGAGTGAGGACGTGGTTCGCGCCATTTCAGCGAAGAAAAACGAGCCAGAGTTTATGCTGGATTTTCGGCTAAAAGCCTATCGTCGCTGGCTCAAAATGGAAGAACCTTCCTGGCCAAACGTTGCCTATCCGCCCATCGACTACAACGACATCGTTTACTACTCAGCCCCTAAACAAGCCGAGAAAAAGCTAGACAGCCTAGACGAAGTTGACCCAGCCTTATTAGAAACCTTTGACAAGCTTGGCATTTCCATCCACGAGCAAAAGCGGCTAGCAAACGTAGCAGTTGACGTTATCTTTGACAGCGTTTCTATTGCAACAACCTTTAAAGCTGATCTCGCCAAACACGGAGTTATCTTTTGCTCCATTTCTGAAGCTGTGCAAGAGCACCCAGAGCTAGTTCAAAAGTACATCGGCTCCGTGGTTCCAGTCGGCGACAACTACTTTACAGCGCTTAACTCTGCTGTTTTTACCGACGGCTCGTTTGTCTACATTCCAAAAGGCGTCACCTGCCCAATGGACTAATCCACCTACTTTAGAATCAACACCGGTGACTCAGGTCAGTTTGAGCGCACCCTTATCGTGGCCGAAGAAGGTAGCTCGGTTACCTACCTAGAAGGCTGTACGGCTCCTATGTATGACAGCAATCAGCTACATGCCGCCGTCGTTGAGCTAGTCGCGCTAGACAACGCTGAGATTAAATACTCCACGGTGCAAAACTGGTACGCCGGAGACGAAAATGGTAAAGGCGGCATTTACAACTTCGTGACGAAGCGCGGTCTCTGCAAAGGCGTCAGCTCTAAAATCTCTTGGACTCAAGTAGAAACGGGCTCAGCAATTACCTGGAAGTATCCTAGCTGCGTTTTAGTCGGTGATAACTCAATCGGTGAGTTTTACTCGGTTGCGCTCACTAACCATCGCCAGCAGGCCGATACGGGCACCAAAATGGTGCATGTCGGCAAAAATACTCGCAGCACGATTATTTCTAAAGGCATATCAGCCGGTAGGTCTAAAAACAGCTATCGCGGCTTGGTGCAGGTTAATCCCAACGCTTCAGGGGCTCGCAACTACTCACAGTGCGATTCTATGCTGCTAGGCGATACGTCTAATGCTAATACCTTTCCCTACATTCAAGTGCAAAACAGCACCGCCCAGGTAGAGCACGAAGCTTCCACCTCTAAAATTGGTGAAGATCAGCTCTTTTACTTTGCCCAGCGCGGCATTTCCCCAGAGGATGCCGTTTCAATGATCATCAGCGGCTTCTGTCGCGATGTGTTCAACGAGCTGCCGATGGAGTTCGCAGCCGAGGCCGATAAGC
>JBARVS010000430.1:0-15744 GCA_049646385.1 Phormidesmis sp.
GTTAAAAATATCAAAAATCCGATTTCTTTAGCTCGTCAGGTATTAGAGCAGGGCGATCATGTCATGCTCGCAGGCGCAGGCGCATTAGAATTTGCCAAAGCCCATCAGGTAACCCACTGCGCCGACGATTATTTCATCACGCCCTTGCGGGTGAAGCAGCTTCAAGCGGCCAAAGCCGCTGGCCGCATGACGTTAGATCATGAGCGCATCCAGCCATCTTCTCTTTCGGGTCAAAAACCCGCTGAAAAACTAGGTACCGTCGGCGCAGTGGCCCGAGACATTCACGGTAACTTAGCGGCTGCCACCTCCACGGGCGGACTTGTCAACAAGCGCTGGGGACGGGTGGGCGATACGCCTGTTGTCGGCGCTGGTGTCTTTGCCGATAACGAAACCTGCGGCGTCTCGGCCACGGGCTATGGCGAACAGTTTTTGCGCACGGTGCTTTCTAAAACCGTCTCTGACTATGTTTACTTTAAGGAGATGAATGCAACAGAAGCCGCTAATGCTGGAATTGAGTATTTGGTGAAAAAAGTGAATGGCGAAGGCGGCGTGATTGTGATCGACAGCGCTGGAAAATGCGCAGCGGCTCAGTCTACCTCTGGCCTCATCCACGGCTGGATAGAATCCGGCGGGGAGGCTATTTGCAAGCTGGGCTAAATTTAGTATCTCACCTTGAATGATTCGGCTAAAATCTTAGTATCAAGCTTACTCGCAGTCATCTTAGCTATGCTCAGTACAGTAGTGACCGATAACGGACAAATTACCTTGCCAGAAAGAATTCTAGAGCATCTTAGACTGGTTGGTGGTAGCCGAATCGAATTTGTCATTGATGAAGATGGTCAAGTCAAAATCTTCCCTCTTAATGTTGCCGTAGAAGCGCTATCCGGTATTCTCCATCGACCCGATATGCAACGAACCTCTCTTGCGGATATGGAAAAGGCCATCCTAAAGGGTGCAAATGATTGGGCTTGACACCAATATCCTTGTTCGGTATCTCACCAGAGATGATGAGCTGCAATGGCAAAAGGCTATTCTTGTTATTCAGCGTAACCAACCTTGCTTTGTCACTAATATCGTTTTGTGTGAATTGGTTTGGGTACTCAGAGGGGCAGCCTATGGTTTTCGTAAAGCTGCCATCATTGATGTTTTAGAAGCTATGCTGCATAGTGCAGCTTTTGAGTTTGAAAACCGCTCAACGGTCGATCAAGCTCTACAGCGGTATAAGCAAGGCAAGGCCGATTTCTCCAACTACCTAATCGGGGCCGTCTCTCGGCAGGCGGGATGTACAGAAATCGTAAGCTTTGATGGAAAACTAAAGAGTGAAAAGGGATTTCGCTGCTTAAAGTAGCATCGCTAGCTAACACCAGATCGCTTAAAAATTTGCTTATGCCTTTGGATTTAGCCCGCTTTTATCGCGCTGCCAACCCTAGCCGACCGCTGAAGGTGGCAGAACCGGAAGATCGCCGATACTACATCGATTTTTCCTCGGTGCGCGGGGGCGATATTGTCAGCGAGCTAGGTCGAACGATTGTGCGGCTCTCGCCGGATGAGCCGACTACGCAGCTATTTACCGGGCATATTGGCTGCGGCAAATCGACGGAGCTGTTTCGGCTTAAGGGCGGGCTAGAGCAGCAGGATTTTCACGTGGTGTATTTTGAGTCTGACCGGGATTTGGAAATGGCCGATGTAGACATCACCGATATTTTGCTGATGATTGCCCATCAGGTGACCCAAAGCATGGAGGCGGTAGGCATACGCTTGCGGCCTACTTACTTAGAAAAGCTGTTTCGCAATTTGCTAGAGACCTTGCGATCGCCCTTAGAAATCAGCGACGTGAGCTTTTCGGTGGGCATTGCCGCTATTACCGCTCGCGCCAAAGAAAGCCCTGAAATGCGCAGCCAGCTACGGCAGTATTTAGAACCGCGCACTAAGAGCATTATTGATGCCATTAATGAAGAAATTTTACAGGCGGCGATTCAGCAGCTTAAGGCGCAGGGCAAACGCGGCCTAGTGGTGATTGTAGATAACCTGGATCGGATCGATCCGATTAGCCGTCCGAACGGTCGCAGCCAGTCGGAGTATTTGTTTATTGATCGCGGCGAGCAGCTCAAGCGGCTGAACTGTCACGTGGTGTATACCATTCCGCTAGCGCTGATTTTTTCGGATGAGCTGCCGCGATTGTCTAATCGGTTTGGCACTGCGCCTAAGCTGCTGGCCATGGTGCCCGTGGCTACTCGCACCGGGGAGCCGCTGGCCAAAGGGCGATCGCTCTTGCAAAATATGGTGATGGTGCGGGCCTTTCCGACGCTTTCGTCGCGCGATCGCTGGCAGCAAATTGATCAGGTTTTTGACTCGCCCGACACTCTCATGCGCCTAGTCGCCATCAGCGGCGGCCACATGCGCAACCTGATACGACTGCTGTACGGCTGCTTGCAAAAGGGCGATCTGCCCATTCAAACAGAGACCTTAGAATCTGTCATCCGTGACGAGCGCGACGCCCTTTTGGGGCTGATCGATGCTCAAGACTGGGCGAACTTGTTTGAAGCAATCAGCAAAGGTGACGAACAGGGCAGCACTGCCTACAATTCTCTGCTGCGCAGCCTGTTTTTATACGAATATCGGGACGATGAGGGGCGCTGGTTTGGGCTTAATCCGGTGCTGGCGGAAACGAAGCGATATCGGCAATGGCAGGCCAGATAAGTAAGCCAGATAGTAAGCCAGATAACCAAGCAAGATAGAATACACAAACCTGCTTACCCCTCGCCTGCGGCCATGGTAACCGAGCCTCGACCTGAGCACCGACTAGACATTGTTACCTATAATAAAAACGCCCTTAACAACCTGCGGCGAGCCATTGTGCTAGGTCAAGGCCAGTTTTCACTGATTTTGGCAAGGGTGAACTACCGACAGCTGCGGCGGCTTTTGATTGAAGAACTCAATGAAGCGCTTCGCCTGATCGTAGTTGATATTCCTCCGGCTACGACCGGACTGCGGGATGCGATCGTGGCCCATATGCCTAGCCAACAGGCGATCGCGCAGCTTCAAGCGCTGATGGTTATTGGCCTAGAAGAAATCTCATCGCCCGCTCAGCTAGAGCAGCTGCTTAAGGCCGCTAACTTAGGCCGCGACGAACTGCCAAAAACGTTTCAAACCCCTGTTGTACTATGGGTTAACGACACCACCCTTCAGCAGCTTAACCGCTATGCCCCTGATTTAAAGAGCTTTGCCGCGACGCCTATTAGGTTTGAATATCCTATTGCTGCTCTCTTAGCAGTTCTCACGACCCAAGCGGGCGACACCTTTAACCAAGTCTTAGACGGTAACTCTCTGCTAGGATTTGGCGATATTTCCTTAATCGAGAAGCATCTGGGCCTCAGCGCCTCTACGCTGGAGCCGTTAGCCAGCCAAGAGCTTTCATTTGCCCTAGCTCAAATCGAGAGCCAAGAGCACCTAGTGACCAATGAGCAGCTCGCTGATTTGCTGTTTCTTCAGGGTCGCAACCTCCATCAGCAGGGTGAGCTAGTGAAAGCTCGCAGCTATTATGAAAGCAGCCTTTCCTACTGGCAGCAGCAGGCGCGATCGCCTGACAAACAAGCCGTTTTGCTTTTTCACTTGGGCCTATGGTGGCGGGCTCAGGCAACGCTTGATCGAATCAGCTATACCTCAGCCTGCGAACAAGCCCAGCAGTATTTTGAAGACTGTTTGGCTATCTTTCGTCAGCAAAATCGGCCTGATCGCCTGGGCCACTTTATTTTGGCGCTGGCCGAGGTGCTGCACAAGCTAGAGAACTGGTCAGCGCTGGCGGCGATCGCCCAAGCAGGCACAGCCCTACATGCTAGCGATCCGGTTCGGCTTGCCAGAGACTATGGCTACCTAGCAGAAGTTGCCCTAGCCCATTACTCGCAAGATCCTCACCCTGACTACCTTAGTGAAGCTCAGCGCTACGCTCAGCAGGCGCTGGAAACTTCTGAACAGGCCACTGCCGAACCTGATAACTTTATGGAGCAGATGGCGCTGCGCTATCACCGGGGCAGCTATTTGTATTTGTTGGCCAGAGCCCAGCAGCTACAGGGCAAACCGGAAAGGGCGATCGCCAACCTAGAAAAAGCCCGTCTGTATACCGAAGCCCGCTATGACCTTTCGCTTTACCGCCACATTTTAGATCGCCTTTGGCATCTGTATTTTGAGCACAAACACTATGCTCAGGCATTTGAAATTAAGCTAGCGCAAAGAAGGGTTGAAAGTCTTTTTGGGCTGCGGGCCTTTATTGGCGCAAGTCAAATTCAGCCCGAGCCCGCTGTCACCAGTCGATCTCTCAGCGGTTCTGACGCTTGGGCTGCTGAGCAGGTGGCAACCGCTGAAATTGCCGCTGAAATCAAAGCCTCAGGCCGTCAGCAGGACATCGAAGCGCTCACCAACAGGCTCTCACAGCCGCGCTATCCCATTGTGGTGATTCACGGTCAGTCGGGGGTAGGCAAAAGCTCTATCCTTAGCGCTGGGCTGATTCCCCGGCTGCATCGGCTAATCAGCGAAGGACGCACTACTTACCCAGTGCTCATTAGCAGCTACAGCCGCTGGGCCACTCAGCTAGCCAAGCTGCTCGAAGGGGCTGCTGCTTTGACCCGTGAATCTGCTAGTGAACTTCCAAAGGGGCAGACGAACAAATCAGAAAAGACGCCCTCTGCTCGTCGGCTCATCAGCCAGCTCAAGGCGATCACCCGTGAAAAATATCAGCAGATTGTATTGATATTCGATCAGTTTGAAGACTTCTTTTACGAGTATCCAGAGATTGAGCAAAGGCGCGAACTGTATACTTTTTTGCGCGACTGCTTGGATGTGCCCTATGTCAAAGTAGTGCTGTCGCTGCGAGAAGATTTTTTGCACTATCTTTTAGAGTGGGATCGCAGCGCTGACTTAAGTGCGGTTGAAAACGATATTTTGAGCAAGGAGATTCGCTATTATCTGGGTAACTTTATGCCAAAGGCTGCTGAAATGGTGATTCGGCAGATGACGGGCTGGGCTGGTTTTTTCTTAGAAGACGGCCTGATTACGGCTTTGGTAGATGACTTAGCCGCTAACACCGGAGAGATTCGCCCCATTGAGCTACAGGTAGTGGGCGCACAGCTACAAAGAGAGAACATTACCACCCTAGCGGCGTATCGGCAGTTGGGGCGATCGCCCAAAAGCCAGCTCCTTAAAAACTTTTTAGACAGCGTCATTCACGACTGCGGCCCCGAAAATACAGTTGTTGCCCAATCTGTTCTTTATTTGCTCAGCGAAGGCGCAGGTCGTCCGCTCAAAAGCCATTCTGAAATAGAAGAAGCCCTTACTTTTGCCAATATTGCCAGCGAATCCCAGCAGCTTCAGCTCGTGCTAGATATTTTAATTGGCTCGGGCCTAGTGTTTGAAGCGCCTGAGGTATCGGGCGTACGCTATCAGCTCGTGCATGAATATTTAGCGAGCCTTGTACAGCAGCAGCCACCCGCCGCCATTGCCGAAACCAGCATGATAGAGGCGATTCAAGCAGAACGCAGCCGTAGGCAACAAAGCGAGAGCCAACTTGAAGCAGCCTTGGCAGCTCAGTCCCATTCGCTGCTTCAAACCTCGCTAGCCGACGAAAGAACGCAGGTTGCTGAGATTAGATCGCTCGTGTCGGTGGCTAGGTCGCTGAGGCTTTCGGGTAATGGACTCGGGGCGCTAGTAAAGGTGATGCGAGCCGCTAAGCAGATGAATCAACAGATTGCTCAAGGCAACAGCAGCGATCTATTAAAGATGCAAACGGTGCTATGCCTAGACGCCATCCTGCGAGAGATTCGAGAGAAAAACGAGCTGTCAGATCACAACAACTGGGTGCTAGCCGTAGACTGCTGTAAACATCCTGATGGCAACAACCTAATTGCTTCAGCTAGCGATGATGGCACCCTCAAGCTGTGGAGCCACCAAGGGGAGCTGATTCGTACGCTGTTGGGGCATCAGGCAGGCGTTGTTGATGTTCGCTTTAGTCCAGACGGACAGCATCTTGCCAGCGCTAGTTTGGATCATACTATTCGGCTTTGGCAAGCTAATGGAGACTTTATTCGCAGCATAGAAACCGCTTCGGCGAGCGTCACTAGCATTAGCTTTAGCCCAACAGAACCGATTTTAGCCGCGACCTATAGCGATGCTAACGTGCGCCTGTGGAATCTTTCAGGAGAGCTAGTGCGGACGCTAAAAGGCCATGAAGACTGGGCGCGAACCGTTGCCTTTAGCCCTGATGGTCAACTGCTGGCCACGGGCGGTGAAGACCAAACGGTGCGGCTGTGGCGCGTCAGCGGTGAGCTGTTGCATATTTTTCATGGGCATCAGGGCTGGGTGCGCAGCGTTGCCTTTAGCCCCGATGGTCAAACGATTCTGTCGGCGGGCGATGCGAACACGCTGCGCCTATGGAGCCGCAACGGTCGCAAGCTTAAAACCCTCTATGGGCACGACGACTGGGTGCGCAGCTTGGCGTTTAGCCCGGACGGTCAAAGAATCGTTTCTGGTAGCGATGACCAAACGATCAAAATATGGGGCATAGAAGGCACGATTCAACAAACGTTTAATCAGCGCAGCAGCGTGCACAGCGTAGCTTGGAGCGCCGATGGTGGCTCGGTTGTTTCGGGGGGCGATGACGATCAGGTGCATATTTGGCGTTTGGCAGGGCCACCTGATCTGATTTGTCGAGCGCATACGGGAATTGTTTGGAGCGCCTGCTGGCAGCCTGTTGAGAATTCTTTGATTGATTCTTCTGATAGCGCCGACCTAGCGCGTGATGGCAACCGATTTCTCTCAGCGGGTGGCGATAATACAATTAAGCTGTGGAGCGGTGAGGCCGCGCTGTTGAAATCTATTGCGGGGCATCGGCGAGGGGTGCATAGTTTGGTATGGAGTCCCAAAGGAGACTTTTTTGCCTCGGCGAGCGCGGATCATTCTGTGCGGCTGTGGACGGCGCAAGGGGAGTTTGTGCGATCGCTCACCCCTCATGAAGCGTCGGTATGGCAGGTAAGCTACAGCCCCGACGGGACTCGGCTAGCTTCGGTGAGCAGCGATCGCACCCTCCGCCTATGGACAGCCAAAGGCAAGCTGCTCAGAACCTTTACGGGCCACACCGACACCGTTTGGCACGTGAGCTTCAGCCCTGATAGCCAGCACCTCATCACCGCTAGCGAAGACAACACCCTGCGCCTGTGGCATCTCAAAAAAGGCTTGATTCAAACCTTGCAGGGTCACAGCGGCGGCGTTTGGTGTGCGAGCTTTAGCCCCAACGGTCAGCACTTGGCCTCGGGCGGTGCCGATGGTGTGGTTCGCCTGTGGGCAGTTAGCTGGCAGGGGCAGCAGCAGATGCGCATTGAGCCCAATCCTTTATTGCTGAAAGGACATCGTGACTGGGTGCGCAGCCTAAGCTTTAGCCCAGAGGGTAAGTTTTTGGCTTCGGCTAGCGACGATAGCACCGTGCGGCTGTGGTCTTTGCTGCCCGAAGCGCTGGCGTCGCTTAGCTCAGTGCCCTTGGGCTCGGCAGATAGCATCGTCAGCAGCCATTTTTTGCCGCCGCTGACGGGTCACGAAGGCGTAATTTGGGAGGTAGACTTTGACGCGACTGGCGAGCGGCTGGTGACGGCGAGCGCAGATGGCACCGTGCGGGTTTGGGATTTGCGGCTGAGTACGCTGATGGAGAAAGGATGTGACTGGTTGCAGGACTGGTTGCTGGCGCGGCCTGAGGCGAGAGAACAGCCCTGCACTATGTCGCAGCCTCCCGTTTTGTGATACAACCTAACTTAATTCAATCGGCTTTTTGGCAAAGCTAAGCAGGGTCAAATTCCCTAGAAGGTTTGCCAAATGCTTAGAACCTTGACAGTTCAATAGTTTTAATGAACTCAGCGCAAGTTCAGCAGGCAATCGGTCAGCCGTTTTTAATAGATTTAAAGACCTTTGCCAAAACCTGCTTTGAAATCACCTTGTAATGAGGGCTACAGACCATGGGCGCGCCAAATCCAAATCCCGATTACCGAGACTGAAACTTCTCCCAAGCTTTTTCAGCAAACGCCTGCATCTTACGCGCCAAATCCAAATCCCGATTACCGGGACTGAAACCAAGGCTAAAGGTGGCTTCACCGCCCGTAAGCACTACGCGCCAAATCCAAATCCCGATTGCCGGGACTGAAACCTCATCCGCTCAGCGCTGTTACAAGCGGCAGGACAACGTGCGCCAAATCCAAATCCCGATTGCCGGGACTGAAACAATCTTACAATTGATTTTCAGGTCTCCAAGAAAAAACCATGATTATTACGCTTTTTCTGAGAATTGCCTAACCGCTTTGACAACTTCTAAAAGCCCAACCGTACCGACAAAGAACGTATGCAAACCGCTTTTAACCACGGCCAGCGGCAGATTGGTAGGCAAATGGTCAGTTAATAGAAAGCTTGTTTGGTTTGGTAAGTCGCTCTCAAAAAATTTTTGTATGCGCTGCCAGTATAAAAAAATTAGGATGGCGGCGATCGCCCCCTCCACCCCATGAATAAACAAAGCAACCTGAACAACCGAAAACACAGGCTGTAAGAACGGCGGCAGCGTCGCTAAAGCCTGCCACACACAGAGTACCATTCCGCCAAAAACAAGCACGGTAGAAACAATTTTTACTCGACTGCTCAGCGCTGACTTTTCTAAGACATTTTGCATAGTAGGGCAAAGCGTAAAACTGCATTTAATCTATCACAAGCTAAATCCTAGCTCGTTTCTAAAACTGAAACCAAGCTAATTTCAGCTCAAAAGCCGCATAGATTAGGCTCATTGCCATTTAACCGCGAGCAGATCCTGATATGAAAATTAGCAAAAGTGCCTGGAGCCCGCTAGCACTGCTGTCTTTGCTAGCAATCGGCCCTATCATAATCGGTGGCGCTATCAGCTCAAATCGCACGGCACTAGCCCAGACTTGGGGAATCACCGCAGACGAAAATCAACCCGCCGAATCGTCTGAGCCTGCTAATTCTCAAGCGCCTAGCGAACCTGACATAACGCCATCCAACCCGAAGAGGGCTCCTTTGATTTCTAATATCTCAGAATTTAAGCAGTATGGCGAAGTCATTGAACGCACCAAATCTATGATTCGAGACCCAGAATCACAGCGGCTAGCTGGCAAACACGACCTGCAAATTCTTGATCTCACCTGGGAAGACACTGGCCGCTACAACAATTCTAGCGTTGGCCCCAACATCAGCGATATGACCATTCAAGTAGAGCACCGCGACCCTCGCACGGGTGAAGCCCAGCTCCATCTTATGCCTGTCATCCGCTACCCTAACTTTTCCGACCTCACCGCAGATGTGCCGATCAAAAATCTCTCTGTGCTAACTGGAAACGAGAAAGGAGAAACCGTCAAACCTGTTTTACTCGCTGAAGTATTGGAAGACTTGCGCAGCTATCTTACCAAGCCCAACTCCTGGACAGGTCGCGAACAGTCGCTGCTGGCCGAACGCGACTCTCACGTTTTGGTCAGTGCTCAAGCCGCCTTTTTACCCATTCCAGAAAACGGCGAAGCGACCTTCAATCCGGTTTTGTTCAACTATCAGTCCTATCCTGGCGACCCGGCTGTTCTCACGATCTTAGCGACTCGCGAAGGCACCAGTGCAACAGTTATTGATAACCAAA
Source organism: Phormidesmis sp. (assembly GCA_049646385.1). Lineage (GTDB taxonomy): Bacteria > Cyanobacteriota > Cyanobacteriia > Phormidesmidales > Phormidesmidaceae > Phormidesmis. Next base: position 9,665 of record JBARVS010000430.1, read on the forward strand.
GAGACGGGTTCGAGGCAGGGCGCACCTGGGGACAGCGGCTTTTCTTTAATCAGGACGGCGATCGCGCCTCCCTCACGGGCAAACGCATCAGCGACTTTCGCACCGAGCAAAACAGCACAGAGCTTCCTCCGGTTGAAGTCCTAGCCGAAGATGGCCTTAACATGGTCATGCTTATTCAAGTGCCGCTCAAGCAAAAAGAACCCTTTAGTACCGCTGGTGCCAGCAGCGACGTGATGTTTGAGTCCGCGCCCGCCGCCGCACCGCTCATGCAGCGCGCCCAAAGCAACGTAGAAGCTGCCGTAATTGGCCATGGCCCCGTCGAAGGCCCCTTCACCGAAATTGACAATTTGGCCATTGAGCGCGACCCCGACTTTCCTATCCGCGTCACCGTACAGTTTTACAAAGCCACCAGCAACGGCATCGTCTCCGAAGCAGACTTAGCTGAAATTGATACGCAAATTAAGCGCATTTACGACGACGCTGACTATGTCGGCAGCCTAGTTACCGATGGTAGGAGCGATCGCCCCACCGAATATAGCGGCAACCATCAAGAGCCCGAAGACTGGTGGGAGCAGTTTTGGCAGCACAGCAAAAACCGCCAAGGGCTAGGTCGCGAAGCTGCCCTAGATCTGCTGAGAAAGTTAAGACAATAGATCCGCACTCAAGCATCAACTCAGGTCTGGGGAATGCTAGCTAGGATGAACAATGGCACCTGCTCATGCATTCAACTCAACTCATGCATAAACCAGACCTAAAAATTGCGCTGCTCATTGATGCCGACAATGCACCTGCTCAAAAAATTGGCTCTATTCTCTCTGAAATCGCTAAATACGGCGCGGCTAACATTCGTCGCGCCTACGGCAATTGGACAGAGCCAAACTTAGGCCCTTGGAAAGCCTGTTTGCACGAGTATGCCATTCATCCTATTCAGCAATTCGACTACACCAAAGGCAAAAACGCAACAGACGCCGCGCTGATTATCGACGCCATGGATCTGCTGTATACGCAAAGACTAGATGCCTTTGCGATTGTCTCAAGTGACTGCGATTTCACACCGCTGGTCATGCGAATTTTAACCAACGGCCTCAAAGCCTACGGATTTGGTGAAGCCAAAACGCCGTCGCCTTTTGTCCATGCCTGTTCAACTTTCTTATATCTAGAAACGATTGCTCAAACGGCTGAGTTAGACGGTAAGGCTACAGCGGAGAGTAAAAAATCTGGGCAGGTACTAAAACAAGATACTCAGCTCATTAGTCTTTTGAGAGGTGCTATTGCTAGCACTCAACAAGAAGATAAGTGGTCAAAGCTGGGCGTGGTCGGTGCCCATATTAAAAATCAGGCGTCTTTTGATTCTCGTAACTATGGATACGCCAACTTAAACAGCTTATTTGATGCGATTGATCTATTTGAAATTCAGCGTAGGGAAAAGGTAATTTACGTGCGCAACAAAAAGAAAAGCAAGTAAGCCGTAAAACTAACGTTTTGACATTTGCGCTGCGGTTCGCAAAATTTGCCCTGCCAAAATTGCCGCGCCAAAGCCATTGTCAATATTCACGACGCCAATTCCGGTTGCGCAAGAGTTTAGCATGGTTAGCAATGGGGCCAGTCCGCTAAAGCTGGCGCCATACCCTACGCTAGTCGGCACGGCAATTACCGGACAGTTTGCCAGCCCTGCTACTACGCTGGGCAAAGCGCCCTCCATCCCCGCCGCCACAATCAGCACGTCAGATTCATCAATTACATGGCGATTGCTCAGCAGGCGGTGAATGCCCGCTACGCCCACATCCCAAAGCCGACTCACGCGAAAGCCGCAAAGCTCAGCCGTGACTGCTGCTTCTTCTGCCACGGGCAAATCTGCGGTGCCCGCCGTCAAAATGCTCAGCCTGCCCGGTTGAATGGCTAAAGGCGATTTGGGCCGAATTGCGCAAATCCGCGCCGTTTCAAAGTAAATTGCCTGGGGCAAAGCGGCCCGAATCGCCGCGCTCTTTTGCGCGTCTACTCTAGTTGCCATCACCACCGGATGCAGCAGATCCATGGCGCGCATAATCTCAATTATCTGTCCGGCGGTTTTGTCCTGCCCCCAAATGACTTCAGGAAAGCCCGTTCGCGCTGTGCGCTGATGATCGATTTTGGCAAAGTCGCCGACCGTTTCATACCCTTGGGCCTCTGCGCGATCGCTTATTTGACCGCTAGTTTGACCGCTAGTTTGTTGCAGCTTATCAAAAGCTATCTCCGGACTCAGGTGGCCTGCAGCTACCGCTTGGAGGAGTTTACGAACAGCGTCAGGCTCAGTCATAGCGATCCTCTTTGAATTAAGCGAGGGGACAAGAAAAGTTCAACGCTAATAGGCTAACGTGATCTAGTGAATCTTACGGCTTAGTTTGGTGTTATGCCTATCGATATCGTTATTTTGACCAACGGCCCTGGCGAAGTAGCAACCTGGGTAAAGCCCGTGGTTCAATCGCTGCGGGTGAAGGCTGACAACACCAAATCAAGCATCAGAATCTCCGTTATGCTCTCTCCTTGCCCTCATGCCTCAGGTCAAGAGCCGCTTACGCTGGCTCAGTATCCCGAAGTCGACCGGGTTCAAAGTGCGTCTCACTTTTTTAAGTTTTTGCTTACGGGTAAAACTGCTGGCAGTTGGGACTGGCATCCTCAAGGCGTTGTTGTATTTCTGGGCGGCGATCAGCTTTATCCTGTTTTAGTTTCTAGGCGGCTGGGCTATCGTAGCGTTACCTATGCCGAATGGGAGGCTCGCTGGCTGAGTCTGATTGACTGCTTTGGGGTGATGCAGCCTAATCTCATTGAAAAAGCGCCTGCTCGCTATCGGCATAAGTTGACGCTAGTGGGCGATTTGATGGCCGACGTACAGGCAACAGCCCGCCGACAAGACATTACCGACGCATTAGGCTGTGACGAGGCCGATCAAATCATTGGGTTTTTGCCCGGTTCAAAGCCTGTGAAGCTCAGCGTGGGGATGCCTTTGCTGCTGGCGATCGCCTACCACCTCCACACTCAACAACCCCCCACAGGAAATCGGCTCCAGCACGTTATCAGCGTCGCGCCAAACCTCACGATTCCAGAGCTAATGCGCTACACCGACCCGGCAAAAAATCCAGCCGCCGCCCTAGTCAATTTCCCACCCATCAGCCTGATCGAACCACACACAGGCTTACCCTACATACAAATTAAAAACGGCCCCAAAGTGTTTTTATGGCAGCAGTTCCCGGCGCTGGATCTGTTCTCTCAATGCGCATTATGCTTAACCACCATTGGCGCTAATACCGCTCAGCTAGGCGCACTGGCCACGCCGATGATTGTGCTGTTACCCACTCAGCAAATGGACGGCGCAAAGGTGCTAGATGGCTTGCCAGGTCTGATTGCTCGCACGCCGGGGCTAGGGGCGATCGCCCGAAAATTCATCACGCCTTTGATTATTAGAACCGTGCAAAAATCAGGCAAGCGCTTTGCTTGGCCTAATATCTGGGCTAAGCGCGAAGTCGTTCCTGAATTGTTGGGTCATATTACGGCTGAAGCGGTAGGGGCGATCGCCCGCGACTACCTCACCCATCCTCAAAAGCTCGACGACATGCGCCAAACTCTCCGTGATTTGCGGGGGCCATCGGGCGCGGCAGATAAAATGGCAGCCCTTATTTTAGAAACCGTCAATTATCCTAAATAGAAGATCTCCTATTTATCCTATGCTTCTCTCCTACCCCAACACCCGTAAAGCCGCCCAAACCGACACCTATCATGGTATCTCCGTCGCCGATCCCTACCGCTGGCTCGAAGATCCTAACGCCGCTGAAACCGAAGACTGGGTAAAGGCTCAAAACAAAGTTACCTTTGGCTATCTCAACGAGCTGCCTGGGCGCGATAGGATTAGCACCCGACTCACCGAACTTTGGGACTACGAACGCTACAGCATCCCCTCCAAACAAGGCGACCGATACTTCTACAGCAAAAATAACGGCCTGCAAAACCAATCCGTCCTCTACACTCTGCCCGCTCTCGACGCCGAGCCGACCGTTTTGCTCGACCCCAACACGCTTTCAGAAGACGGCACCGTCGCCCTCTCTGGCGTTTCCATCAGCGAAAACGCCCAGTATCTCGCCTACGGCCTCTCCACCGCAGGGTCGGACTGGATGGAATGGAAGATTCGTAATATTGAAACTGGCGAAGATACCGCCGACCATATCCAATGGGTAAAATTCTCCGGCGCGTCTTGGTCGCATGACCACAAGGGCTTCTTTTACAGCCGCTATGACGAGCCCAAAGAAAACACCAAGCTAGAAGACGTCAACCGCTATCAAAAGCTTTTTTACCACACCCTCGACACCTCTCAAGCCGAAGACACCCTCATCTACGAACGTCCCGATCAGCCCGACTGGGGCTTTAGCGGCAGCGTCACCGAAGATGGCAGCTACCTTATCATCTCTGTGTGGCTGGGCACCGCGCCGAAAAATTTGCTCTTCTATAAAGATCTGCGCGATCCTAACAGCGAAGTTATTGAGCTTATTTCAGAATTTGAAGCCCAGTACAGCATTATTGACAACGAAGGCACTACCTTCTGGTGTCAAACCGATCTCGACGCGCCCAAGGGCAAAGTCATCGCCATCGACATCGCTCATCGCGATCGCGCTAATTGGCAAACCCTCATTCCCGAAGCTGAAGAAACGTTAGAGGCCGTTAGCCTACTCAACAACCAGTTCGTTGCCGACTACCTTAAAGACGCCTACACACAAATCAAAATCTTTGATCTATCAGGTGTACCCGTTCGCGAGGTTGAACTCCCTGGCATTGGTTCTGCTGGCGGCTTTGGCGGCAAACGCATGGACACTGAAACCTTCTATAGCTTCACCAGTTTTACGGTGCCTAGCCGCATCTATCGCTACAGCCTCCTCACGGGTGAAAGCACGCTTTTTCGCGAACCTAACATTCCCTTCGACCCAAATGCTTATGAGACCAAGCAGATCTTTTATCCTAGCAAAGACGGCACCCAAATTCCGATGTTTATCACTGCTAAAAAAGGGTTAGAACTCAACGGCGAAAATCCTGTGCTGCTCTATGGCTATGGCGGTTTTAGCATTTCGCTATCGCCTAGCTTTTCAGTGAGTAACCTAGTTTGGCTGGAGATGGGCGGCGTGTATGCCGTGGCTAACCTGCGCGGCGGCGGCGAATATGGCGAAAGCTGGCACGAGCAAGGGATTAAAACCGAGAAGCAGAACGTGTTTGATGACTTTATCAGCGCAGCGCAGTGGCTGATTGATGAGCGGTATACAAAGGCTAAGAAACTGGCGATCGCAGGCGGCAGCAACGGCGGTCTGCTGGTCGGCGCTTGCCTCACCCAGCGCCCTGATCTTTTTGGCGCGGCCCTTCCCGCTGTCGGCGTTTTAGACATGCTGCGCTTCAACCAGTTCACCATTGGCTGGGCCTGGGAATCCGACTACGGCTCACCCCAAAATGAAGCCGAATTCAAAGCGCTCTACGCCTATTCGCCGTTGCACAATCTCAAACCCGGCACCCAATATCCCGCAACGATGATCACCACCGCCGACCATGACGATCGCGTCGTCCCGGCGCATAGCTTCAAATTTGCTGCCGCCCTGCAAGCGGCCCACCAGGGTGACAACCCTGTCCTCATTCGCATTGAAACCAAGGCGGGTCACGGTGCAGGCAAGCCCACCACCAAGCAAATTGAAGAAGCTACCGACAAATGGGCGTTTTTAGCTCACGAGCTGGGCGTCAAGCTGAACGATAAGAGAGAATAATCTCTAACGCGATTATTCAGCTATTACAATGACAGCAGCACCTTTTTTCCCGTTTGGATGAGCCCATGGTCGCTACACCCACTCGCACCCCCACCCGCCTAAACTCCCGCACGGGCGCTCTGTTAAACATCGTTTGGGCAAAACTACCCCACGACTTCGTACTTCCTGATGACCCTGTGGATAATATCAGTCAGCCGCCGCTAGCGAGTGCCCTAACCGAAAGCCTTAGCTTATCAGGCTACCTATCAGCCAGTGCCTTTACCTGTAGCAACTACGGCATTTGCGCCCAGCTCGACGGTAGAACCATAG
>JBARVS010000431.1:0-6375 GCA_049646385.1 Phormidesmis sp.
GTTGGAGCTATCGAGAGCTGATTGATGGGATGCTTTATCGGCTGAAGAATGGCTGTAATTGGGAGGACTTACCCAAGGATCTGCCGCCATACTCCACCGTCTTCTGGCACTACAACGAATGGCGTAAAGCAGGCTCCATTGAGCAGCTGATGACCCTGCTTCACGAGCGGGTTCGAGACCAGGTAAAAAAAAGCCCAAATGGACGACGTTAATCATGGCAGACTCGCAAGCTGTGAAGAATACCTGCAATGCGAGCGCAAACTCAAAGGGATTTTGTTTCTACAAAGCCACGAACGGCATCAAACGGCATCTAGCGGTGGATACGCTAGGCTTTCCTTTCTTTACGCTCTGTACGCCAGCGAATATTTCAGATGATCTAGGCTTGTTGGCGCTGTTGATCCTCAACCTTCAATATTTCAAAGCCAAGCCCGTCAACATCCCCAAAATCACAATTTTGTTGGACAACGGGTATCACCCGGACAAGCTGACGAAAACGCTCGAAGCGGTGTATCCAGGTGTTATGAAGAAGATCAGATTTGAGCTATCGCCGAAGCCCTCAAAAGCAGAGAAAGCGGCGCAGGGAAAAACAGGCTTTGTCCCGGTTGCCACGCGGTGGGTGATTGAACGCGCTAACGCCTGGATGGAACGCTGCAAAAGCTTGACCAAGAACTTTGAGAGAACGCTGGTGAATGCCAAAGCCCAAATGGACTTCTGCTTCGTCAGGCTAATGCTCAAGCGACTTGCCGCTAATTCTTAGAGATCTCAAATGGGTTCTATATACCAGTTCTTAGAGGAGCAGCGATACTGTTCCTCTTTTTTTATGATCACTGGCTAGCAGCCTATAATTATGATCCAAGTTACTCAGCCTAAAAAGCTGACGGTTGCTAGCGCAAGGTGGGCTCGCCAGCAGCGAAACTTCTAACAGGCAAAACGCCGTATAGAGAGTGACGACCTTTGAGCGCCTGTCTAAGCGATTGCTTTTTTTAGCATGGCCCTTTAAACCGCGCCACCTGCATCTGATCAAGCAGCAGATCGGCCTTGCCACAGAGCTGTTGAGCATAGCGTTCGGCCACCGCAGGCACCAGCGCAAAGGGGCCAGTAAAGCCGCTAAACACATGCAGACCGCTGACGTGAGGCACCGGGCCCAGCAGCGGCAACCCGTCTTGCGTAAAGGTGACTAAGCAGTGTCGCCAGTTGCCCAGCACGTTTTTAAGGACGGGGATTTGCTGAGCGATCGCTGCTCGCATCGTCATCTCACTATCACGAGGATCAGCCGTAGGCGCATAGGCCGTATGAAAGCGGCTAATCTGACCAATGCGAGCGGTTTTATCCGCAAATTGAATCACGCCTGCTTCCAGCACGGGTGGCAAAATCTGATGGTTTGGCTTTTGCCATTGCCCAGCATCTTCAGCCGCGATCGCCTCTTGCTCAAAGCGCACATTGCTAGCAGGCATAATCAGCGATCGCACCTCCACATCCAAAGGCAGCGTTTCTACAATCTCCGCATGGGTAAAAAACAGCGGGATCTGTAGTCCCGCATTTTGAATCAGCTGCTGACTATACGCGCCCGCAGCAGCTACAACCGTGCCAGCCGGATAAGCCTGCGCCTCAGTGAGAATGCCCGTGATGCGATCGCCCACTCTCACCAAGCCCGTCACCGCCGATAGATTGTGATGCCCGCCCAGCCGCCGAAAAGCCTGATTGTAAGCCGCCACCAGCGCCGTTGGGTTCACATGGCCGTGCCGAATCGTAAAAGCGCCCTCAATGCTACGGATATCAAGCTGAGGTTCTATCTCACCCGCCGTCTGAGCAGAAATAAACCGAGGCGGCGTGTGAAAAACCTCATAAGCTGATTTCAGCGCCTCTACAGTTACCCCTTTTGCCACCGTCAGCAGCAAATCAAGTTCTCTAAGCTGAGTATCTGCGCCTAGCTCTTCCGGCAGCGCCCGATGGCGAGCCATACCCGCTCGAAAAAGCGTTTCCGTTAAATCTGTTGTACCCGCCCAATAGCCAATCCCACCATAGCTGTAGCGAGTCCCACTATCAGGGCTCGCATCATCCATTAATAAAACAGATTGCCCTGCCTTCACCAGCTCATAGCCCAGCGCCGCCCCCGCCAGCCCGTTACCAATTACAACAAAATCATAGGTTTGCATAACCACAACCCTACGGATGAATCTGCGCCAAAATCATCCGCAGCCGATCATAATCGTCCTTTAGCAGCACGCTCACCATGCGCCCCGCTCGCACCAGCCAGTCACGGTCAAGATCGCGCAGGTCATACACCTCTCGAATCGCCGCCGCCGCCAAGCTCTCTGTCGGCACCCCGCTCACCTGCAGCAGCGTCCGCAGCCAGTCCAGTTCTTCTGTAAAGCTCACCACCTCATTCGCATCGCACCGATACACCGCCTGATGCACCTGCGGCGGACGCGGCGGCAAATGCTGATAAATGCGATCGCTCAGCACCATTCCTCTTACCACCGTGGTTTCAGTCGCTGCGCCCTGGCCTCGGCCATTGCCATTGGCGTTTCTTTGGCTAGTCCGGCTCGCCTCCATCGGCACAAAGCCCACAATCGCCACCCTAAACTCAGTTTTTAACATGGCAAAAATCTGCGGCTGCTGTTCGCGCAGCTCATCTAACGACATGCCCAGCGCCCGTGCCCGATGCACCGAATCTAGCGGGCTTGTCGTCGCATGATACACCACGCCATAAATCTGATTGGCCGACGCTTCGTCGTAGGCTTTTACCCAGCTGCCAAAGGGCGGCATCGCTGGAAAGCTTAAATCATCAGGCTCAAGGCACTGCGCCAAAAACTCAGTCGTCGAGGTTTCAATCACCTCAGCAATGTGACTATCATCGCGCTGTGAAGCTGCAAACTGCGGTAGCGGAAGGCGCATCGCTTACTTTTTCCCTCGCTTGGGCTGCACCACTTCTAAGTCGGTAGTTTTAAAGGTCACTAGCTTATCCCAGTTGCCCCCTTCAAACAGCACGGCAATTTTTCCATCGGTAACGCGCTGCACCAGCCCTTCAAAACCGAAGTAGGTATCATCAGCGTTAGTAATGCGAACGGGAGAACCTGGCAAAATCATCATCTTTAATTTTTCACCGACTAAGAATATAGCTAACTTCTATTTAGCTTACAGGGGTTATTTTAGAGTGCAAGCACCTTAGTGAAATATTTTTGGAGTTTAACTTAAGTGATCGAATATTTATACAATGGCGCAAACCTATTCGTGCTGCCCTTTTGGGTGCTCATGGTCATTTTGCCCAACTGGTCAGCCACCCGGCGGCTGATGGCCTCTGTGCTGCCGTTTGTGCCGCTGGCGCTAGCCTACATTTTTTGCTTTATTAGCAGCCTCGACCCTGACTCACTCGCGGCCTTTGCCAATCCTACGCTGAGCGTGCTGGCGGGCCTGTTCGCCGATGAGCGCGTCATGGCAACCGGCTGGATTCACTTTATCGTGATGGATTTATTTGTCGGGCGCTGGATTTATCTGCAAGGGCAAGAAAAAGGCATCTTTACGAGGCATTCTTTGGCACTGTGCCTGTTTGCAGGGCCAGTTGGCTTACTATGTCATTTAGTCACGGCGCAGCTGCAAGAGCGCTGGCTAGGTCTATCCCAACCCTCGATTCAAGAATCATAGACCCAGAATCATAGACGGTTTTTCTAGTGCTAGCTTATTCGCATATTGGGCTACTAGGCGAGTTAAGGATGAAGAGAAGGGTGGCGCGGTTTGCAAAACAGATAATTTCTAAAGATTGGTTTGTTGCAGGGGTCTGTGCACTGTCAGGTTCGCTGACTATTGTTTGTGTAGCTCTAGCCTGGGCCTCTCGCGATCTTTATTTCTTAAACTATCGAAAGATGGATATGTTTGATGCGGCTATTCTCACCATGGTTATGTTCGTATTGTTGTATGCCCTAGGAATTTATGGGTTAGCGTGGTTTCTCAGGCAGTTTTATCCGCGCCGCAGGCCGACGTTTGAGCCGACCCTGCTAATGCTTGGCGGCGTCATTAGTGGGCCATTGGGATTGTTGATATCTGCAAGGTTAGGAACAGACCTATTCACCCAATTAAACATACTCTCACTCAAATTTTTGGGCGTACCTGCATTCAATGAGATACGCAGCGGGAATTGGGTCGCCTCGCTGCTCTTGATACTGTGTGGAACGGTCAGCGCTTTCATTGGCATCTGGATAGCCTGCTCGTTCAAGTTTCCAAGATTCGCGGGTGGCGCAGCCGCTGTGATGAGAGCTAGCGTACCGATTGGGCTCACGGTGTGCTTGTATTTACTAAACTATTCTGGGTTTCCAGGCGCAAATGCCTCAGCCCAGGCTCGGCATGATTGGGGCGTTAAAACATTTGGCGGCTACGACGGCACGATGACTCGGCTAAATGAGTGCAAAGGTATCACCCGTAAAATTGGTGAGGTTACTTTTGTGGCCCCTACCGCAGGTGAAAATGTTTTTCTCACAGACTACGGCTCTATGCACTTTCAGGGCGGATTTACGCTAGAAGTCGTGGGCACTGCTGGAACTGGTGTTGCTGAAATTCCGATGAATGGGGGGCGTATGAGCTTTACCCATCAAGGAAAAAAAGAAGAAAAGGTGTCTTGCCAGTAGCTCGTCATATGTGAATTGGTAGGGGTTTTTCTGATAATCTGCGTAGCATCCCTCATAATGTTGCGTTAGTAGAATTGAGCAGGCGTCCCATGATTGTGTCTTTCATGCTTTGGTTACGGCAGATGCAGCCGCCCAGTTGGTTAAGCGCTGGCTGGCTAAATACTGGTAAGCTACGTGACCAGCCAAGTGACCAGCTAGGTGACCAGCTAAGTGCGCCCATTACCCGGCGGCGTCTGTTCAAAATCGGTCAATACATGGGTTTGTTTAGCCTGTGCCTGATGCTGGCCGTAAGCTGTAGACCGGGCGGGCCAGCCGGGAGGGATGCCGCCGCTGGAGATGCCGCCGCTGGTAACGGTAATCGGATTGCGATAGGCACCACGCTTAGCGCTGATACGCTAGACCCTGCCGATGCTTACGATACCTTTCCAGGCATTTTGCTCTATAACCTGGGCGATCGCCTCTATACCTACACCCCCGGCACCACCGATCTCGTCCCGCAGCTCGCCACCGAGCTGCCCAACATCAGCGAAGACGGCCTCACCTACACCATTCCTTTGCGCGAGGATGTCACCCTTCACGATGGCACCGCTTTTAACGCTGAAGTCATGGCCTTTTCCATCCAGCGCTTCATCTCAAATCAGGGCCGCCCCGCCGATTTGCTCGCCAGCAAAGTCGAGTCTGTCAGCGCACCGCAAGCGAACGAACTGGTGATCAAGCTTAAAGAGCCTGTCTCTGCCTTTCCTGCCCTGCTGAGCTTTTCGGGCGTTACCCCGGTCTCGCCCGAGCAGTACGAAATTGGCCTTAATAGCTTTAAGCCCAACACTTTCATTGGCTCTGGCCCCTACAAGCTTGCCTCTTTTAGCAATAGCGTCATCCGGCTAGACGCCAACCCCGACTACTGGGGCGAAAAGCCCGCCAACGACGGCATTGATATCCAAGTCTTTACCAGCGCCGTCAATTTATACAACGCCTTTAGCTCAGGTGGTTTAGATGTCGCCTATCAAAGCCTCGATCCTGACCAAATTTCTCAGCTCGAAAAAGACGCCTCTGCCAATAGCTGGAAAGTAATCGAAGCGGGCTCTACCGTGGTTAATTACATGGCGCTAAACCAAAAGATTGCGCCCTTTGACGACTTGAACGTGCGCAAAGCGATCGCCTCAATGGTGGATCGAAAGCTGATTAGCGATCGCGCCTTCAAAGGCCAAGCCGAACCCCTCTATAGCCTCATTCCCAAAGCCTTTGACGTATACGATCCTGTATTTGAAGAAGCTTACGGCGACGGCAACTACGACAAAGCCAAGGAATATTTGGCCGCTGCTGGCATCACCGAGGCCAATCCGCTAGCGTTTGAAATCTGGTATCCTTCGGCTTCGACGCCTCGGCAGGTAGCGGCCAACACGATGAAGCAGGCGATTGAGCAAAATCTACCGGGCTTGGTGAACATCACGGTGAGCACGGCTGAGTTTGCAACGCTCCAGCAAAACGTAGAAAAAGGCATTTACAACAGCGTACTGGCCAACTGGTATCCCGACTACTTCGATCCTGAAAACTTTGTTCAGCCCTTTATGACCTGTGAAACGGGTTCTGCCGAAAAGCTGTGCGAATTAGGCGAAAGCCAAAGCGCTGGCTCCTTTTACTACAGCGAAAAGGCCAACCAGCTCGTCAGCGAGCAAAACGCCGAGACCGATACCGCTAAGCGCAATGATATCTTCAAGCAGCTACAGGCCCTGCTGGTTGAAGACGTGCCCTACAT
>JBARVS010000432.1:0-2731 GCA_049646385.1 Phormidesmis sp.
GGGTTTGCTCGCTGGCTAAGGACTATGGCGATCGCGCTCAAGGCCAATAGCAGCGGCGTCAGCCAGTTACCCCAGCGCACATAAGGCGTTTGAGTACGCCGCCGATAGATGGTTTCTAGATGAGTCGTATATTCGTTCGGGGTTGATAGCCAGCGCGATCGCCCTTTAGGATCGACTATTCCAGAAATTCCCGTATTCGTTACCCGCACCTGCCAGCGATTGGTTTCAACCGCGCGCATCACATCTTGGGCATGGTGCTGCATCATCTGCCGAGGCGAATAAGGATCGTTATTAGAAGCCGTTAAAATGGCCTGCCCGCCTCGCTTTACCTGCTGCCGAAACAGCTCAGCAAAGGCGGACTCGTAGCAAATCCCTGCCGCCATTGGCCCAAAAGATGTTTCTAGCAACTGGTCAAACGAGCCGGGAGCCATGCTCTCTGAAAAAGGCGACAGCCGACCGATGAACGGTTTGAGCACTTTTTCAAACGGCAGATATTCACCCAAAGGTACCAGTTTCACTTTGTTGTAGCGTCCGGTGACTTGGCCTTCAGGCGTCAACGTTAGCAAGCTTTGCATGATGGGCGTGTCACTATCGTCAATTTCTTGAGGCACGAACGTTCCTAGCACTAAGGGTACGCCAAGCTTCACCACCGCTCGCTGAAGCGGATTGCGGTCTTGCAAAAAAGCATCCCACTCTTGCGGAATCGCGCCTTCTGGTGTCACTACCAAATCGGCCCCTTCACTGACCAGCGCTTCATATCCGCTCAAATATATCTGCCGAGATGCCTGAATTCCCTTTCCCGTCAGCTTTTGAGCAGTGGGAATATTGCCTTGAATAAGCCCTACCGCCAAGGCTTGTGTTGAACTATCAGCTAGCGGCTGGCTATAGAGTCCCCAGCCAATTAAATGCAGCCCTAGAAACAGCGCAGCGGCATAAGCCCCAAACCGTCGATTTCTGTTTCCTAAAGCCCGTCGCCGATTTCCCGCTTCGCCCAGCGCCTCAGCCAGCAGCCCATTGACGCCAACAATCGCCGCCGTTACCGTAATCGGCCCAGCCAACTGGCCTAGCTGCAACCCCAGTAGGTTGTGAGGGCTCTGGGTATAGCTCAAAGATGACCAGTACAGCGGCCCTTTGCTCCAAACCCACTCCGCAGCGCACCACAGCGCCGTTCCTAACAGCACCCGAGTAGCCCCTTTTACGGGTAGCCATCTGGATATAGCAATCATAAGCCCTACCCAAGTCACGCCAATGGCTGCTCCCCACAGCGTGATAAAGGCCCAGGCAAACAGGGCGATCGCAATACTGCTAGCCCAAGACATGCCCATCCACATCATCGGGTGCAGCCCCGTAATCCACGAGAGCGCCGTGCCGTGATAGGCCATTCCCCAAACCGCTGCATAGCCCAGCGCCCTGCGAAAAGACTGCTGCGGATTTTGCGCGACTCGCCAAAGCGGAACGAGGGCAATCCAGGCCAAAGGCCAAGCGTTTACAGGCGCTAGCCCCATCAGAAAGCCTGCACCTAACATCGCTAAAACGATGCCAAAATTATGTACCCTCAGAAGGTGCCAAAATTTCAGCAGAGGCTTGCCGGAAAATTTGTCAGAAGAGGGGCGATCAAACAAAAGACTACCGATTAAAAAAAGAGGCTGCTTGAGATCATAAAGCTTTTGGCCGCTTGTCTTTCAACGGTGTCTTTCAAGGGTGTCTTGCGATCGCAGCTTGCCATTACGCTAGTTTGGCTACGCCCACGCTCACGGCTTAATTGATATAATCCGCTATCGACTGATGCACAGCACATATCAAAAGGGCAGGAACCAATGGCAGACTGGCAGGTGATTGAAGGCGGTGTGACCGCGCCTAAAGGCTTTCGGGCAGCGGGTACGACAGCAGGATTAAAGCCTTCGGGTGCGCCTGATCTGGCCTTAATTTTGTCAGATTGCGAGGCGATCGCCGCTGGCGTCTTCACAACTAGCCAGGTACGCGCGGCCTGCATTGACTATTGCCAAGACCGATTAGAAGAAAAACCGACCGCTCGCGCCATTCTTTGCAATGCAGGACAGGCCAACGCCTGCACGGGCGAGCAAGGCCAGCAAGATGCCTTAGCCAGCGCTCAATCTCTGGCTGCGGCCCTGGGCATTCCAGCAGCCGAAGTGCTAACGGCTTCTACCGGGGTCATCGGCCAGCGATTGAAAATAGATATCCTGCAAGCGGGCATTCCCGACCTGATTGAGGCACTTTCGCCAGCGGGCTCTGACGAGGCTGCTCGGGCAATTGTCACGACAGATTTGGTGACTAAGTCAATTGCGCTAGAAACTCAGATTGGCGATCGCCCCGTGCGCATCGGCGGCATTGCTAAGGGCTCCGGCATGATTCACCCTAATATGGCTACCATGCTGGCCTTTGTCACCTGCGATGCGGCCATATCCCCCCCGCTCTGGCAGGCCATGCTCAGACGCGCCACCGAAAAAAGCTTCAATCAAATCACCGTTGATGGCGATACCAGCACTAACGACTGCCTGCTGGCCCTGGCCAATGGCGAATCGCGAACGCCCGCCATCACCGCCGCTGGCCCCGAAGCCGACAGGCTAGAAGCCATGCTCACAGAAGTTTGCGTTCATTTGGCCAAGTCAATTGCCCGCGATGGCGAAGGCGCAACCTGCCTGATAGAAGTTTTGGTCAAAGGGGCGATGAGCGATCGCGCTGCCAGTCAAATTGCCCGCACCGTTGCTGG